>JBDTTT010000117.1:0-17071 GCA_039930485.1 Chryseolinea sp. | reverse complement strand
TGACTGACATAGTAATCGGACAGTATGTTTTTTCGTTCACTGTTATTGATTACAATCTGGAGCGATCTTTACCAGATTATGTAACCATTAATGTCACGGTCCCCCCAAACAATTACAATTGGATTAAAGAAACTACTGTTCTTGTAAAAGGGAAGCTTCAAGAGACGGACCTTACCAGCTTACAGGTAACAACGGGCGAGAAAAATGTTTCATTAAATTATTATGATGGATTGGGAAGGCCAATGCAGTCAATAGAAGTTCAGGCATCGCCCGCTTTTAAAGATAAGTTGATCCCCGTAGTGTATGATGGATATGGAAGAGAAAATGCAAAGTACCTTCCCTTTACAATGAGTAATAATAATAGCTACTACCAGAAAAAATCAGATATAATTGATCCGGCTACAGGTAACTATAAAGGTAATGCAGCAAACTTTTATTCTGATTCAAATCCATTTTCTGAAACCTCGTTTGAGTTCTCTTCATTAGATCGGCCACTCAAGGAATTTGGTGCAGGGAATGATTGGAGGGCTGACAATAAATTTACGGAGTACCGTCATCTTACAAATACACATTATATAACAGGTTCCGGCTTGTCTTTAACTGCAGAAAAAATTGTAGCATGGAAGATTACTTCTGGCTTGCCAACTAGGGCACTGCCTGCAACGGGGTTTGTTGAATCAGGTGGTTATTATAGTACAGGACAACTTATAATCAGAAGTACAAAGGACGAAAATAATTATGAAACAAGAGATTATACGGATAAACTAGGGAGAATAATATTGAAAAAAGTGCAGGTGTCTTCAACTGTCAACAGTTTGGATGATAATGTACAATGGGCTTTGACCTATTATGTCTATGACGATTTTGGGAACCTTAGATTCGTATTTCAACCTGTACTAAGTGCTACAGTTCTTGGAAGCGACACGTATGCACCGCTACAAGCAGACCTGGATCGACTGGCTTTTCAATACAACTATGATGAAAAGCAACGGCAGGTAGAAAAGAAAGTACCAGGAGCAGATTGGATATATTTCATTTATGATAAACTCGACAGACTTGTGATGACACAGGATGGAAATCAGCGCAAGGACATAAACAATAATCAAAAAAACGATTGGACTATTACAAAGTATGATATGCTGAATAGACCAGTTATGACAGCTATCTACACCCACACTGCTTTTGTCTCCAGAACAACCATGGCCGGTTTGATCAGTACAACTAACTTTTTTGAAAGTTATAATGGAGCGGCTTCAACTCATGGGTATACAAGCTTGGTATTTCCGACCAGTGGCTTTCAGGTATTAACTGTTCACTACTATGATAGCTATAAGTTCAGGGACGATTTTGGCCTGGCCGCTACAACTTCGTTTGGGTATACCACTGGTGATATTACAGGACAAGAAGCTTCATATAATACAAGTGTCATCGGATTAGTTACAGGTTCAAAAATAAATAAGATTGGGACTACCAATTATTTATTCAACGTAAACTATTTTGACCAGAAATACCGCACAATACAAACCAAGAACCAGAACCAGTTTGGAGGTATAGATAGATCAACGAACCTGTTTGATTTTGTTCGAATAAAGGAAACAAAATCATTTCATATCAAAGGAACGACAACACACACGATTAACCGCAGATTTGATTATGATCATGTTGGACGCTTACTAAGAACATGGTTTAAACTGAATACACAACCGGAAATTTTATTAGTAAGTAATACTTACAACGAGCTAGGTCAATTAATTGACAAAAAATTGCATAGCACAGTTGCAAGCGCGAGTGATGCTGTTCAATCTGTAGACTATCGTTATAATATACGGGGATGGTTAACCTCAATAAACAACGCGTCCCTTACGAACGATGTTACTACCAATGATGACGGTACTGATTACTTTGGTATGAATCTAGCATATAACACAGTCGACTCTGACTTGGCTAATGGAAAACAGTATAACGGTAACATTGCTGCTATAAAGTGGAGTAACTATCCAGGGACAGGACCTGCGAAGCAGAAAGGATATACCTATACATATGATCCAATGAATCGCATCTTGAGTTCCGTATTTAAAGAAAAAAATGCCACATGGGCTTCTGCTGTTAATAATGGTTTTTCGGAAACAGGATATTCATACGACCTAAATGGCAACATTATCAAGATGAAACGTAACGATAAGCGTGACACGGGTTGGATGGATGATATGACCTATAATTATGGGGTGCCAGGATCAACGCAAAGTAATCGTCTCTTAAGGGTAGAGGATTCAGGAGATGACTATATGGGTTTTGTTGATGGAAATCCCGGAACAGATGACGACTACACGTATGATAATAATGGAAATATGACCCGAGATCGTAATAAAGGTCTTGGTGTAGCGCTTATTGAGAACGGGGATTTCATTGTGTACAATTTTTTAAACCTTCCAGAAACGATTACCAAGGGAGGAAATACTGTCAAGTACATCTATGACGCTACAGGTCGTAAACTTACCCAAATTGTTACCTCTGGTGGAACTCAAAAACAAACGGATTACTTTGGAGATTTTACGTATGAAAATGACGAACTTCAATTCATCAATAATGAGGAAGGACGCATAATGATGACGTCTTCGAAATTGATTTCTTTCAATAATGGTGAAGAATTAAATACTATTGGTGCACTTAACAACGCGAATCTATCTCTGGTAACCCAACAAAATAACAAGGAAAAGTATGTACAAGCTACCACTGTTGCTACTACCCTGCGTACAGGCATCTTTCCAATAGGCAGTGATGTTCCTGTTGCGGCTTCTGAACGTTATCGAATCCGCGTCAAAGGATACAGCACTGGGCCGAACGTAGTTAATCTTTTAGTAACGATAAATGGAAATGATTTGAACTTTCCTGGAGTTGCATTTCCATCTTCAGCAGTTACCGAATCATGGCTCGAGCAGATAATAACAATTCCGGCATCTTATGGTGCCAGTGCAACTATGCGGACGGGTGTGGTATGGTCTGCTGCATCCACAACGGATGTATTATACTTTAATGAACTGGAGATCACCAAACTTGAAAACCAGGCGGCTTCACCTGAATTCCAATATATTCTGAAAGATCATTTAGGTAATGCGAGAGTAACGTTTACAACGAAACCGGAAACGGAATCACCTAAGGCGACAATGGAACTAGTTAGTCGGCCAAGTGAAAGCAGCAAATTTTTGCGCTATGACAAGGTAAGAATTGTCAACAGTCAGCCCATGTTTGACAATACCAACGGAACGGCCAATGGATCATCTATACGCTTGAGTGGCGGCCCTGACGACAAGACTGGTTTGTTGAGGACAATTTCCGTAATGCCTGGGGATGTTGTGAACATGGAGGTATATGCTAAATATCTTGACCAAACAACTTCAAATTGGACGACTGCCCTTACCAGTTTGGTTAGCGCGATTGCATCAGGGTCAACGAGTTATGTAACGGATGGAACCTACTACGACGATAATGATTTAAATCCATTTCCATTAACTGGGAAGAACGGTACTACTTCAAGTCCAGGCACAGGGCCAAGGGCATTTTTGTGTTACCACTCTTTTGATCGGAATTTCGTCCCAATCACTCCCGAGGCAGACCCAAGTCAGACATTTTATGTACGGATGGATGAGTCAGCTAAGGAGGACGGTAAATCGGGACCAAATGGCGTCCCTCATCAAAGATTGTTTGCAAGTGTTACAGTTAAACAAGCAGGGTACATGTCCATTTATTTAAGTAATCAGGAACCGAGTCCGGTTGAAGTTTATTTTGATGACTTTAAAGTGGAACAGATTAAGTCTCCCATCATTCAGACAAACGATTATTATCCCTTTGGTCTAACTTTTAACTCAAACGCGAGAGAAAGCTCTGTTAAGCAAGATTATCAATACAATGGCAAGGAATTACAAGATGAGTTAGAGTTGAACTGGTTAGACTATGGCGCAAGAATGTATCTACCTGAGCTTGGAAGATGGGTGACAATGGATCCATTAAGCGAAAGTTACTACTTTGTCAGTCCATATAGTTATGTGGATAATAATCCGGTACAGAATTCGGATCCAGATGGTCGTTTTATTGTTTATGGTGCTTATAGAAAAGAAACTAGAGCTGCAATAAAGTACCTCAAGCGAAATTCTCCATCAGCAAGAAGGGAAATTAGACGGCTACAATGGTCATTAAAAAAGACTAAGATATCTGGCCAATTGACAGGAAGTGGTTCATCTGCTTATAATCCCAGAGAAATTTATTACACACCCTATAGCGGATTACAGAATATCAATGGAGACGTTATGTCACCCGCAATACTATTGGCCCATGAGATACGACATGCTGCAGAAAGTTTACGAGATCCAAATCTGCTTGACGAAAACTCTGAAAGAAACCAAGCCATTGACCCACAAACAGGTGAACCTGTTGTAGAAGAGGAAACTACAGATTTTGAAAGTAAGGTAGCAGGTGAAATAAATGATAATCTAAATGATGGATCTCCTGAAGGCCAAAGAGAAAATTATAGTGATATTACAGAAAAACCGCATGTTAACTCTCCTACTTCAAATACCCCTGAAAAGTATTCTTCTAGAACAAAAGCGAGAATCGCAAGAGTTCAAGCTAGGGTATTTAGACGGGAGGCTAGAAAATTTTCGAAACAGCTTAAAAAGAACTTAAAAGATTGATAAATTTAATTGTTCTTTATTAAGGATATGTTCTCAAGAGGAATCCTGAAAATTCAAAGGAAAATTTAGATAAAGAATGAAAATCAAAATTATATACATATCGATCTTTATTTCGTTTTTTAATTTTGCAGATGCCCAAAATTCAATTAAATCATTAAGTGGATATCGGGATTTTTTAAACGCGAGATTTGATTTGAATAGTAATTGGAAGGGTGCTAAAGATTTTCGACTTAACCGCCTTGTTGATCTTTCCATAAACAAAAATAGCAACATAGACTTTGTAATACCTCTACACATCGTTGTGAATAAAGATACTCTTATTTGTTTTTTTTATACACAAACGTTAAAAAAGGAGTTTAAAAATATGACAGTGTGCTTTAATGCAACTGAGAATCTTTTAGCAAAATCGATCGCTAAATTTCCAAAAGAAAGTATAGTTAATGCTTCAATTAATTTCGATTCAATTTATCAATACATGCAAAGTAATATTGTCGTTAACAGTCAAAACTTTGACATTAATAAGTATCTGGATTCAGAAATTAGTGATTTCTGCTGTCGACCTGATACCTATATCAAGCGGCTTGAATTAATATACCTTTTCTTTGTAAACGGAATTATCATTCGAGAAGAAAGTGCAACTGGAAGATTATACTATGTGTCATTTTGAATTTGACGCTTGAAACCCCTACTCAGATGTAAATCTTCTCTAAGACTACATTTTTGGTTTTGGCATGTGAGGCATACAACTTAGACATGGATTGTGAGTACGTTGAAAAGAGAACGGACCCTAGGATATGGAGTAAAAAATTCAGTAAAACTCTTAGCATCGGTGGAATTGTTTTATTCCTACCAAGACTGAATTTTTGATGGCGTTTGAAATGTTAGAAGTTTGTTCGAAAAAATACTTTGCACAGTGAAATTTCTCTTTTTTCTAGTTTTAGTTCCAGTGTTTCTTCAGATGAGTTTTCTCTGTAGAGCTCAGACTTTCAAGCAAGGGAGTATTTGGCTGATGGGTTCTAATACGGGTTTCGATTTTAAAGATGATCCGCCCAAGCCTGTGAGTGATTCCAGAATCTCCAAACTAACTAGCCGCACGTCAACCATTACGGATGAACTCGGTGATTTATTATTCTACAGTAACGGAGACACGGTATGGAATAAGTATCACGAAGTCATGTTAAATGGGACTGGCCTGGGTTTGAATCCATTCCCAAATCAAGGATATCTGCCCGATAGCCCTTCTTCATCCTGTGTAATAGTGCCTCATCCGGGAGACGGTCAGTTGTATTATATTTTTATTGGCGATATCGCTGGATTTTCATATTCTGTTGTTGATGTTTCCAGTAACGCTGGGCATGGTAAAGTGATTCAAAAGAAAATTAAACTGTTTAATGGAAACACTTCTTTATTAACGGTCGCCAGTCATGCCGATGAAAAATCGTTTTGGATCATAGCGCATGATTCTGTCGAAAATTTTAAAACCTATAAAGTTTCGGAATCGGGAATTGATAATCAGCCTATTTCAAAAAAAGGACCAGCCTACGATTTGAATTTTGGACGCTCACAAATGAAGGTTTCACCGGATGGTACTAAACTGGTTGTCACCAATATAGGTAACGTTGATTTTTTTAATTTTAATTCCATGACAGGTGATATTTCTTATCTGGGCCGCAGCTTATGGACCGGTGGAATAGGTGTTGAATTTTCTCCCAATTCAGAGTTTGTATATTTCTCCACCTACTTACAAACCGTGGTTCAGCTCGATGTAAACTTTGATAATTTAGAGGACATTGTGAATTCCGAAACTGTAGTTGGAGAATATGCATGGTTAGGAATAGTAGCCGATCTTCAACTCGCGTATAATGGTAAAATTTACGGCCACCTTGAGCTTAATACGCCTTCCCCGGAAACGAATTCTTTAAGTTGTATTGAAGATCCAAATAAGAAAGGATTGGATTGTAATTATGTTAAGAATATACTGTTACTTCCAACTAATAACTTCTATCCCAATCTACCACTCTCGGTTCAAAGTATCTTTCGCGAATCTCCGGCAGTACCGGAGGCAGTAGGTTGTAAGGAACTACCTACTCAAATTAAAGTAACCAGCTTGGGCTACGCAGATTCACTTCAATGGGATTTTGGTGATGGCTTGCAAAAAAGTTTTCTAGCTTCAAGTGGTAAAATTATTGACCATGTCTATCCACAAACGGGTGAGTACACCCTAACATTAAAAAAATATATCGGAAATATCTCACGCGAAATAGTTTCTAAAGTAATCATATTGGAAAAACCAGTTGTGAATATTGGACGCGACACTACTCTTTGCCAGGGCGATGAACTTCTTTTAGATGCTGGTAATAATGGCGCAGATTTCATATGGTCAACAGGTGAGGAAACTCAACAAATAATTGTAGTTGGTGAAAATCAATATCAGGTTATTGTGGACAATGGTGGATGTACAACGTCTGATATAATCAATGTTCAGGTATTCGATTATCCACACGCGGAGCTTGGACAAAATAAAGTTATTTGTGATGGTGAACCCATAACACTAACCGTTCCCTTTGATGCAAGCCTGAAATATCGATGGAGTACGGAAGCAACTTCATCTGAAATAACGGTGCTGGAAACTGGTGAGTATGGAGTGACAGTAAGTCGGGGTAGATGTGAAACAAAAGATGAAGTGTATGTTCAAGAAGCTCAAATTGTTTTTAATTTATCGGAAACTGAATTTGAAATTCCATTTGGAACAGAACTAAAGTTAACGCTCAACGGGATCAATATTGAAGATTATAACTGGAATTTTGGTGACGGATTGTCTGCTAGGACAGTTATTCCGGTTGTTCTTCATAGTTACTTAAAAGCTGGAAATTATGAAGGAGAGATCGTGGCAACTAACCAATATGGATGTTCTTCAAATGCTTCCTTTCACGTAGTTGTGCCTGAATACCTATTTATCCCCAATGTTATAACACCGAATAGTGATACCAAAAATGATCTATTTGAGATTCAATATAATGGCGATAAGAAATACAATTTAGAAATCTATGATCGATGGGGAAGAACAATATTTAGTAGTCAATCGGTGGTTAATGTGTGGTCGGCAGAGGGAAATGATTCAGGTATTTATTTCTATCAACTTAAACTGGGAGAGCAAATTTATAAAGGATGGCTTCAGGTAATAAAATAGGATATGGAGTTCTATGTAAATTAATTTCAAGCGAACTGATACAAGAAGGTAATCTTTAATTAGAATCCTGCTTAATATTTGATGTGTTTTTGTCACCAATGAGTAGTCTGTTTTTATTTTTATATTTATAGCATTGAAAAAATTAGCCATTATACTATTCGTTTTCATTGGCCATACAGCCTTTGCGCAGATGGATTCTTTGAAGTTCAAACTTTCGCTTGATACACTAACGGTCTTAACAACTAAACTTGATTCCGTTGAAAACTCGGTGCATGCAAAAGTTGACAGCCTGACTCAATCCTATTACCAAATTGCGGATAAAGTTCAAGGACTGACTTCTCGATTCCAACAGAAGATTGATAGCCTAAAAAATATTAAACTTCAAACTGAAAAATTAACAGCTAAAATTGATAGCCTAAACAACGTTTTGTCGCAAACAAAACAAAAACTAGAAACAAAGATTGAATCTGTCAGGCAGAAGGCCATTGAAAAGATTCATTCTGTCCCAGTGCCACCTGAGCTTCAGTCAAAAGTTTCACAACTGACCAGTTCCCTGGAAAAAATCAAACTTCCAACTTTATCTTCTGAAATTAACTCACCAATTGATTTCAAGAGTCTTGATGCGACACTAAATAATCTTAGCCAATCAAATGCTTTAACAGGTATTACTGATTTACAATCCAAAGGCATTCCGAATGTTGCAGAAAATATGAATGGTCTAAATGGAATCACCAATGAAGTGACCACCCCGGTTGGATCGCTGCAGCAACAAGCTGGTGATATGGTAGGCAATGCTGGTCAGGTGAATCAATTAGATAAACTAGCCGAAAGTCAAGTCTCCCAATTGAAGGAAGTTAAATCGATACAGGAGGCAACTGGGGAAATTCCGTCTTTGATGCCTTCGGAGGAGAAAGCCAAAGAGCAAATTGTTCAGCAGGTGCAGTTAGCAGCCGTTGACCATTTTTCTGGTAAGCAGGCAATACTCCAAGCAGCCATGGATAACATGGCCAAATTTCAGGAGAAGCATGAGGGCATTCGGAGCATTGCTGATTTGCCAAAGCGATGGTTTAACGATCTAAAAGGTAAACCTCTTATTGAAAGAATTGTACCGGGTATTCAGTTTCAGGTCCTAGGTAAACAGGGAGATATTCTAGTCGATTTTAATGGGTATGTGGGTTATCGAATTAATAGTAAATTAACCAGTGGGATAGGGTGGAACCAACGTTTCGCATATAATAATGATAGACATGAATTTAACCCACAAGCTAGAATTTTTGGTCCGCGAAATTTCGCAGAGTACAGACTTAAGAAGGGATTTGTACCGCGCATGGAAATCGAAGCAATGAATACTGCCATTCCTCCATTTACATCCACTGGACCTGCCGATATCCATAGTCGTGAGTGGGTGGTAACTTGCTATATCGGAATGAAAAAAGAATATCGTTTTATCAAAACCGTCAAGGGCACTACTACCATCATGCTAAATGTATATCACCCACACAATAAGAATATCTATTCAGATATAATCAATGCGCGCTTTGGTTTTGAGTTTCCAATGAAGAAAAAAGTTAAGAAAAGTTCTTGAAACGATTTAAGCGAACCTTTGCGCAAATAGGAAGGACATGGGATAGAGGATCGATACAAGTAGATGATTTTAATTCAAAGCTTGGGAGATTGATTGAAATTAAGGCTGAAAGAGATGAGACTACACACCCAAAGAAACCTGAGAATTTCAAGCAAATTACTAAAGGTGATTTCTGAATTTAAAAACTGTATTTAATGAATATGACCAATGTAAAATTCATTAATGAATTTTACATTGGAATGAAAAACTTTCCTCTTGAACGGTTAAGAAATAAAACTGCTTAAAATGAGATTGATTACACTGATAATTTGCCTGGCAGATCTTTCATTACAACCAAGCTCTGCCAGAGTCAATTCTGACCCTCAAACCTAGCGATATAATGTAGAAGAAGTTTATATTTGAATTATTGTGTATCACGGATACTATTAAAGATAGGCAAACAGGTTTAGCTACAAATAGAAAATAATGGCGAGCAAAATATCATTACTCCATATTTCAGACTTGCATAGAAGTAAAGACGGTAAAATCTCTAATGTTGCTCTGCTCTCTTCTTTTGTGAAAGACAAAGACAGATACACTGGTTCGGAAACTCCAAAAATTCAAACTCCCGATATAATAATAGTAAGTGGTGATGTTATAGAGGTTCTGTGAAGCCTGTCAATTCGGAAGAAGAAGTTCAAAATCAGTATGAAGAAGTTATGTTCATAACCCATGTATTTCTCGGGCGACTCCTTTTTCCACTTGCTTATTAAACTCTTGTGAATTTGTTTTCGATACAAGTTAGGCAACAATCCCTTCATCACAAGGTATTTCACCCGCGTGTCATACGTTTTCTCAGAACCATACAGATGTAAAAGCAAAAATCCCTAGAAGAGGGCTCGCAATAATGGCGCGAATGAACTGTCAAACGAAGTCAGTAGTATGATAAGCCCTCCAAAAATAAATCCAACTGATCCCTTATTTCCTAGTTTCATTTCTTAGCTAAATCTATGATTAAATAATGTACGCTAACGTTTAGCTAAATGCAGTTGCGGGTGTAGAAACTGCATCACTGTCCCACGTTGGCGAACGAAATTAGATGACCCGTCCTAAAATAAGTTTACATCATACAAAAAACATCAGAAAAACAAATGTTAGCCGCTGATTGACAAATTGAATTATGTAGCATTGGTTTATAATCTGTGGCATTTTTCAATGAAATATCTGCTGAGTAGTTACAAAAGGCCTGAGTTGATGTATAAAGGCATTAAAAAAGCCAGAGAATGCAACAATTGTTACATTCTCTGGCTAAATCTATGTTCAATTATTTTTTCTATTGAACCTAACCATTAGGAGTAAAGCAGAGAAAATCTCAATAAGCTTATCCTTCAAAATAATTGCTACTCCGCCTTCAGCACCGAAGCAGGATTAACCTTTGCAACTTTCAATGTTTGAGAACCAATCAGAGGAAGAGCAATGGCCAACATGATGGCTACACCTATGAGCATATCTGCTATTGTGATGGGTGCACTGTATTGCCATCCTGCCAATATTACAGTATCGAAGAGTAAGTAGATGAGAGGCAACCCTATCATAGCAGAAATTAATATCAACCGTAAAAACCCCTTACTTAATAAATAAATAAGATTCAGTTCAGTAGCACCCATTACTTTTCGGATGCTTATTTCTTTTAATCTGGTTTCAGAAAAAAATACCACCATGCCAAGCAGGCCTAATGAAGAAATACATATTGCTAAAAATGATAGAAAGCCAATCACTTTAAACATAGCAGCATAATCGTTGTAAGCATTTTTTATCTGATCGTCATAGTATTTAGCATTCACAGGATGAAAATAACCGATTTTATTCCAGATGTTTTCGATTTTGGCCAGCGTTCCGGGTAAATCAGAGGAAGCAATTTTTACATTGAGGTAGCTCGCCTTTTCATTTGAATAAACGAACATAAATGGTTCTATTTTCTTGTCTACTGTACCATAGTGAAAGTCTTTCATCACACCGATAATTTGTAAAGCTTTTCCGCCATCTCCCAGATCGTATATAGTTTCTCCCAAAGCTTGTGCCGGATCGCGCTTTGCAATATTAAATCGTTTCAGAAATTGCTCGTTAACGATCACTTCACTTCCTTTTGCTATACCTGTTTTTGCTGAAAAATTTCTTCCTGCCAGAAGTATTTGTTCATGTACCGGCAAATAGTTCTCATCAATGCTATTGAAATATGTTATAACCGAATCATTGGGGTCTGCATATTTCATTTCTGTACTCCAGGTCAATCCAAGGCCTGTAATAATGATTGATTTTGAAATACCCGTTACTTCGGGCATTTCTGCCAGGGCTTTCATCAATGCATCAGGTTTATTGTCCTGAAGTTCAATGTTCAATACATTTTCAGTAGTAAAGCCTACATCCATTACAATGAAATGTTTGTATTGCGATAACACAATGAAGGTAGCGGAGATGAACATCAGTGAAATTGTATACTGTGCTACGATCATTGTTTTTCTTAAATTCAATTTACGGAAAACACGGATTGAAGGAAAGGCCTTTAGCACCATGATGGGATTGATGCGGGTAAAAAATATAGCCGGTAATAATCCTGCAATGATGCCAACACTTATGGCCAACAGAATAAACCACCCAACCATTTTAAAAGATAATTCTAACGAAACAAGCTCTGCTATTTCAGGCGCAAGTGAAAGAAAAAATGGGCGTATCACTAAGAATAGACCAAATGAAAATACCAACGACAACAATGAGATCATGACTGATTCCACCAAAAACTGCATCAGCACATGCTTTTTAGTAGCACCTATTACTTTGCGCATACCAATTTCGCGCGAACGTTTTAGCGAACGGGCAATGGATAAATTAGTATAATTAAAACAGGCAGACAGGATAACAACCAAACCCAGTGCACCAAATACC
The DNA here is from genome assembly GCA_039930485.1 of Chryseolinea sp. Taxonomy (GTDB): domain Bacteria; phylum Bacteroidota; class Bacteroidia; order Cytophagales; family Cyclobacteriaceae; genus Chryseolinea. The sequence continues at coordinate 4,686 of JBDTTT010000117.1, read as the reverse complement.
CATAGTATCACATCAGGCATAAACATGCCAATAGCATTATGCATATTTGCCGATATCGCTATTTTATGTAAGGGTTGAAGACTCAGCGTTATCATAGTTTGTTTCTGCATGGCGTTTTCAGCAACACTAAGCTTGTTTAGATTTTCCTGCAGTACGTCTATGTTAGTATTTTTGGGAAGTAAAACATAAGTATAGTTATTGTAAAAGTTAAGCCAGTCCATAAAATCACTGTTAGTTCCGCTTGCCTGAAGTTCGGCAGTACTAAACGAACCCAGCAATTCGAATTGAAAGTGTGAGTTCTTCGGGATGTCTTTCATAATGCCCGTCACGATATACTCAGTATGTTTGGTAGTGTCAGCATCTTTGAACTGGATAGTCTTACCAAAAGCATCTTCTTCTCCAAATATTTTCTTAGCGGTTCTCTCGGTAAGTACAACCGAATAAGGATTTTTTAACGCTGTGGCAGCATCTCCTTTAATAAGTGGAAATGTAAATACATGAAAGAATGATTCATTAGCCCACAGTCCATTCATTGATAAAATGGTGTTTCCTAATTGGGCATTACCGTTAAATCCTCTTCTGAGTATGGCTACCTCTTCAATTCCTGTAAAATTCTCATTAATTCCCTTAAAAGCCTTTACCGATGTGCATGCCCAATAATTATCATCATTATAAATAGTCTTATCTAAATGCTCCATTTTGCTGATAACCCTATAAATGCGATCTCCTTTTTCATGAAAGTTATCATAGGAGAGCATTTCTAAAAGTACACTTAGCATTAACACAGCTACCGACATCCCTATCGCCAGTCCTATGATATTAATGAATGAAAAGAATTTGTGGCGCATGATATTGCGGCCGGAGGTTTTAACATAACTGCCTAGCATAAAATATTGAATTAGAAGATTAAGAAACCTGGGTTTACGTAGTGTATAAAGTCTGAAAAATTTAAATACATCAATTACATAGTTTAATCGTGCCTTGCGTTGCCCGCTGGATTTAATGTTACGATAGAAATATTCATTCAAGTCGCCTTGCAAATCTTCCAGCAAATCAGGCCTGCAATACCACGAGAGTATTCGTGTAGCCCATTTTGGTGGGACTATTTCCTTTTGCGACTTCATCAGATATTTGATAAGCTCAGCTCCGGAATCATACTCCACAATTGGTCACGCACTTCTTTTGATTTTAATAAAGCAGATTTGCCCGCACTGGTTATCGAGTAGTATCTCTTGCGCTTGCTGCCACGTGTCTGTGTGGCTTCACCAAGTTTACTTTTTGTAAAACCCTTTTCTTCCAGCCGGTTAAGTACGGCATGCACCACACCCAACTTAGATGCCCTGCCCGTCTGACGTTCCAATTCATCGCATATACCCACGCTATATGCTTCATTTAACAATGCAGCAATCGTGAGTAAAACCAATTCTTCAAACTCGCCAAGGTTCGTTCCTTTCATAACTAATGATTTAATACGTAAATGTATGTAAAATGGTTTTACGTTTGCAATCAGAATAAAATTTTCAGTAATTACTCAGTAGTAGTTGCAGAAAAGATATTATTGTGTGCTGTTTTATTTTCTTGTCCGCACCATTCTAAAGCCCATCCCACCAATGCTGTTCCAAAAATCATTCTTTCTATTTTCCCACGAATGTTTCAATTCATCAACTAAGTCTTTATCTATAATCTTGACTTCATCTTTAATCTGATAATGCAATGATATTTCTTTTATCAAGTCATCTTTAGAAACTCCCATTAACCCTTTTTCGTCACTTATTAAATCATCTAAAACTTCATTGACAACCCGGCTTGGAAGCCTTTCAGATATTTTAATCTTATTAGCAAGGTTAAAAAGCGGATCATTAGGGAATAAATCCTTTCCAAGAGAATATTTTTTCAAGATTTTTTTTGATGATTCCTCATTGTGAAGAAATATGTACTTTCTGACGTAAGGAAGCAAATCAAAATCTTCATTTAAATTCATCTCAAATGCCCATCCCCACTGTTCACTTGGCCTTGGAAAAGCTTGTTGACCAATAGCTCTAACCTTTCTACTTCCAATGGGTATCAATCTCGCATCCAGAGAGTAAATAATGCCTTCTCCTGATTTCATTGGAGACCAGGAACCATCTTCTTCATATTTGCAGCAGGCGAAAAAAGTAGCGACATCAATAGACTGAGTCAAATCTATTAGACCTGTTGGCAATTCATAATGTTGAGCCAAAGCCATCCTATCCATCCAAATCTTTTGTTCTTTATACCATTTATGATGAGGAGTTTCTTCGAGTAATTTACAAAACCATTCAGTTTTTATCATTCTGACTGATACTAAGATTTGTTCACCAAGAGTAAGATTTTTGAGTATCGAATTTCGTGTTGAAATATTTCGACTTATTGAAGGATGGCAAGGTTGATATCGCGCATTTTGTCCACGAAAGAAAATAGGATTTGGGTCGCTTGGATAGATAATGTTCAAATTTGAACTGTCCTTGTGAACGAGTTCCCATCGCAATTGCTTTGGCAGAATTGGATCTTGCTGAGGAGAAATACTAACTACTTTTAATAGTTCATCAACTGATGAGAAGAAGTACGTGTTATAGTTTGAAATAGCATATTGAATGGTGCTTTCAATATTAGTTTTATCAACTTTTACATAAAAATCGGTTGTGTGAGATGGATGTAAATAAAATAATTCATTTACAATTTCAAATCCGTCAAGGATAAATGTTTGTTCTCCGCCTTTGTACTTTGGTTGTTGATTCGTTTTCTTAGCAATTTCTAAGTGGTCGATTATTTCATCGACATCGTTGTTTTTAGAAACAAGCGGCAAAATCGTATAATATTTGTTTGGTTCGAGGCTTTTAGTTTTTCCAGTCAGGATAATTTTTTCAAGGTCATTATTTGTATCCTCGGTTACTTCGTAAAGTGCCCATCCTTTCTTTTCAAACAAATTGATTATTGTTTTCATATCTGCCCCTGGCTGCTTTGATTGTGCGGTCGGGATTTGGCTCTTGCCATAGCTTTGGTGTCGCGATGGGTTTGTGCGGCTATGGCATGTGCCAAATGCGCGGACAATTCGGAGGAGAATCTTTTTAAAAATGCGAAGGGTCGGCCCATTTCTATTCTTATTTGTCCAACGTTAATTATTTTTTTCAAGGTCCAAGTTCTCCCGAAGCTATTCACTTGTCCCCGTGGAAAATCTTTGTTAGTAGAGTGTCACCTGTTAGATGACAAAATTGTCCGGCCCTATGTCTCGTCCTAAAATATGGCTACGGGTTAAACATTAATTTAGTTGATTCATAAATACCATACTCGGAGTCTTGTACCCTAAAGATAAGTGTAATCTTTTATTGTTGTAAATATCAATTGCGCTTTTGGTTGCTACACATGCATTGTGTGTATTAACAAAGCATTGGTCAAGATAAAATTCATCCTTTAGAATTCCATTCACTCGTTCTGCTATTGCGTTTTCATAACAGTGATTTTCCTCTGTCATGCTTATTCTGATATTTCGTTTATGAAGTTCTGCTACATACTGTTTGCTGCAATATTGAATACCCCGATCCGAATGGTGTACTAACCCGACCGCAGGACGGGCTTGCCTTAGGGCTTTTTGGAGAGCCCTAAGGCAGCCCGTCAGCTCGAGTGAATCACTGATGTCATAGCCTACAATTTTTCTGGAATACAAGTCTGTAATCAAGGCCAGATAGCAGAATCCTTTTACCGTTCTGATGTAGGTGATATCGGATACCCAAACCTGATTGGGCGCAGTTACATTCATGTCTTTAACCAGGTTGTTGTACTTGTAAAAATGGTGATACGAATTAGTGGTTTTGCAAGATGCTTTCTTGCGTTTCACCAACATGTCGCGTGTTCTTAAAATATCGAATAAGCGATCTCTACCTACTTTTAAGCCTGCTATTTGGAACGTTCCGTGAAGTTCTTTATGGAGCTTTCGAGTGCCAACTCGAGATTGGATATCACGTTCCTTTTTCACGAGTCCGATCACTTGGGATTCAACCATTTTCCGTTGGCCGTTTCGTCTTTTGAACTTGTAATAAGCATCTCTATGCAAGTGGATAGTATTACAAACCTGTTCAATACTAGCTTGCTCAGTTTGTCTTGATTTATCGACTGCAATCATGAGGGCTTGATGTTTAACTTTTTTTTTAACTCATCAACATTTTTATACCCCAGATTTTCAGCCGCTACTTCCAGATAGGATTCTAGCATGAGCTTATCCAAGTCCTTCTTCAACAACAAAGTTTTAAGTTGGTCTACTTCTTTTTGCAAGGCCTTGATTCGGCCGATTTCATCATTTGTTTCCACTAGAATACGAGTGTTCATTAAATCCTTTCGATCGTACTGTTCAATCCATTTGTTAAGGGTAGTACGGTTGATTCCATAGAATCTTCCTAGTTCGGATTTGTTGTACTTACCAGTACTAAGTTCGGCTAAAATTTTGAGTTTAAATCCTTCGCTGTAACGTCTTGTAATTCCGTCATTTTTATACATGTTGCTACGTGTTGTGTAGCCTTTTTCTAGGACGGATCACTATGGGGCACAACGTTTGTGCATAAGCAGTGGCGGGTCTTCAAAGCGCTTCACTGTCCCACGACACAAAACGTAATTTGAAAAACTAAACTATAAATTTACACTGAACCCCGCCATTGATTATGCATTTTGTTG
>JBDTTT010000116.1:0-17169 GCA_039930485.1 Chryseolinea sp. | reverse complement strand
ATAAAAGTTATCGAATCATGGGTTAAAAATGAACCTGTATAGATTGAAAACGCAATATTATTTTGATTTTGGGTTGTTTTTTGGTTTCGTGTAATCAAAATCAGTTGCCAGATGCCTGTAAGCCGGTAACCTGTTGAGATGATCGATTAGTTAGTTACTTACGGGAAACTGGCAACCAGTAACTGGAAACAGGGGAGTCCACTTGCTTAGCTGGAGAGCGTAGGAAAATTACCGAGATGCATAAATATTCTACGGGTACGCATCGGTTAATAACGAGACCGTCCAATTACTCCACGATTATGCATAAGTTAAGAACGATTGAGTCTAAATATTTTACAATGATGCATCGGTTGACAACAAAGACGCATAAATATTCAACAAGTATGCGCTGAGCAACAACGAGGATGTATAATTTTTTTTCGGGAATGCACCGATTAGTTTACGGGGAACCACCGTACTCATTACATACGTGCACTGGCACATTTCGGGATTGGCCGTACCCATTACAGGGATGCACAAATCCATTACAGGAATGCACCGTACATTTTACAAGGAAGCACCGATACCATAAGCGGGCAGCAATTCCAGACTATAAAAAAACTAAAGGCTTTATTGGTCTGACCTTCTTGAGAAACGTTAAAAATGATGAAGGGCACTTCAACTTAATTACATATTGGGAAAGCATTGAAGTTATTAAAAACTTTGCTGGGCACGACTTTGACAAAGCAAAGTACTACCCTGAAGACAAGAACTTTTTATTAGCGTTTGAGGAGAGAGTACAACACTATGACGTATTTGCGAATTAAAGCCAGCGCACAACAAACATGTATGTGCCATTGTGGGCAAAGTTTAAATTTGTAGTTTAGTTTTTAAAATAACGCTTTGCTTTATGGAGCAATTTGGTTTTCAAAGACCAGCAACGTCACATGCATTAATATTGACATTGGGTTCCGTGGACAGAGACGGACAAGCCGCTAAAAAATGGTGACAGAGCAAACGAACGGCAGGTGTTAAAAGAACAACCATAAATAAAATATAAATAGAGAATATGGGAGATGAAGAATTAAAAAAGCAGTTTCAACAAATTGAAGACAACTTCAGTGTAGCTGTAATTTCTAAAAGCGTTGACGAAATAAAAAAATGTATAACAAGTGACTGGATTCTTGTGGACAGTCAAGGTGGAATAATTCCTCAAGAAGGATTTTTCAAAGTCCTTGAGCAAGGCTCTCTTACTCATTCAACGATGACAAAGAAAATTTTGAGAGTAAAAGTTTATGGCAACATCGCATTAGTTACAGGTCGTGGACAAAATACTGGAACTTGGCAAGGCCAACCATTGGAAGCAGACGAATGGATTACAGACGTTTATAAAAAGGAAAATGACAAGTGGCTCTGTGTATTGACACATTTAACACCAGTAAAAAAATAACAAATGGTGAACATTGATACTTTCAGAAAACTTGCGCTTTCGTTTCCAGAAGCGACAGAAGAACCTCATTTTGAAAAAACTTCTTTCAGAGTAAAAAAGAAAATCTTTGCTACCTATGACGACATAAAGAAAAGAGCTTGTATCAAATTATCAGAAATTGATCAAGACGTTTTTTCATCTGCTGACAAGACAATCATTTTTCCCGTTGACAATAAATGGGGCAAACAAGGTTGGACACTAATTGAAATGAGCAAAATTAATAAAACATTATTTGTTGACGCTTTGACAACTGCTTACTGTGAAGTTGCACCCAAAAAACTTGTTGACCAAACTAGACCAAATAACAATAAATAGTAAACAACGAACCGCTAACAAAATGTATAATCCATTGCGGGGCTCAGTTAAGGTATTAGTATTATCAACTTAACATGTTTTGCTGTATGGGACAATTTAATTCGTTCGAAGGAAGAAATTTTGGCAGAAACAAAAAACTTAACTAAAGAACAATGGAATTTTAAAGAAAGTCCTGACCGCTGGAGCATTAATCAGATTGTTGAACACATCTGCCTTTGGGAATTAATTCAGATGAATGAAATTTCTGTTGCCCTGAGAATGGGGCCAATGCCAGACTTTCCACAGCATCTCCCCGACAGCATTTTCATAAATAAAGATGTAGAAAGATTAAAGAAGAACGTTACAACAGATTTTACAAAACCTTTCACGTATAGTGTTCCCCTTGGAAACAATGAAGGCAAGAATAACATCATTTGGTACACCACCATGCGAGATGAATCAATTGACTATTTAAAGAAGACAACTGATAATATCAGAATACATTATATCTGTTTTGGACCAAATATTCATCAAAGATATATGATGTTTTTTCAACATTCATTTCGACATCTGGGACAGATACGTGAAGTAAAAACACATCCGAAGTATCCGAAATAACTGAGAGAACAAATTGGTCTTGGGCTTCTTGACGAGCGACAACACGTGGGACAGTGAAGTCTCAACCGACAAAAATTATGAGCGGACTGACATTAACGTGCCAAACCCAACTGGCCACAGCAAAAAGTTTATGCCAGCTGCTGTTGGTGGCAATTGAAAAAAAAGATTCAATTAACTGAAATAGATGGGACTTCTGGTTTACAAAAGATTTTACGAACAAGAGAGAGCTAACGGACTAATAGAGATTCTTACTGACAATGGAATAGAATTTGAATTGACCGAAGACAAAGAAAATCTTGACTCCTTATACGGGGACAAACAATTCAGCAAAGAGTATTTTGTAAAAATTAATGGAGACGACTTTAAGAAAGCTGACTCAATATTGCTTGAAATTAGTGAGAAACAATTGGAGACAGTGGATAAAGACCACTATTTATACGGGTTTACTGATGAGGAACTATTTGAGATAATTAGTAAACCAGACGAATGGAATGAATTTGACTTTCAATTATCAAAAAAGATTTTAAGAGAAAGAGGAAAAGAAATAAATCAAGACACGATCACCCTTCTTAAAATGCAAAGACTTACTGACTTAGCAAAACCTGAAGAAGGACAAACAATTTGGATATATGCAGGTTATATACTTGCACTACTCGGTGGACTACTTGGTGTATTCATAGGTTGGCATCTTAGTACATTCAGAAGGACACTCCCAAATGGACAGCAGGTTTATGCGTACAAGCAAGGTGACAGGAAACACGGCCGGAGAATATGGATTATAGGAGTTATCATGTTTATTACTTCGTTGGCAATTAGTTTTTCCAATTTAAAGGAGTCTTAAATCCACAATGTCACATACATAAAGGTTGGCGGTCATTGTAGAATGACAACTTCAAGAATAAAAAGCAGGCCAATAGAAAATCAAAATGAAGATAGCCGAACATTCCTTTGGAGATTTTTTTATAACAACTGACAAAACTAAATTGGACATTGTTGCCATTCACGACTTTTTATCAAAACATTCAGGTTGGAGTGACAATATTCCTTTTGATAGAGTAAAAAATTCTATCGACAATTCACTAAACTTTGGACTATTTCACAAGGACAAACAAATCGGGTTTGCAAGAGTGATTTCTGACTTTTCAACTATTGCATATTTAGGTGACATTTATGTTTTAGACCATTATCGTGGACAAGGACTTTCAAAAAAACTAATGGCAGTAGTAATGGGACACCCTAACTTACAAGGATTAAGACGCTGGATTTTGCTGACTTCGACAGCAGATTGGCTTTATGAAAAGTACGGTTTTACTAAATTGCCAAAACCAGAATTGTATATGGAACTTTTTGACCCTAATGTTTATAAAGCAGGCAAACAAAAAATCGAAAAATAGATTGACATAATAATAACGAACCGCCAACAATTAATTTAGCTCAAAGTCAATGACGATGCCCAGTGTTGACGAGGGATTATTTATCAACTAGTTTTATTCGGCCCAGCGAGGCGAGACTACCAGGCAATGAAGCTAACGAAATTGACACCCATGCTAACAACGACTGACCTAAAAAGACAGTTGACTTTTATGTTCTGATACTTGGGTTCACATGTAATGCTTTTCAAGAGGAATGGGGATGGGCTTCAATACAACTTGACAACATAGAAATAATGCTTGCATTGCCAAATGACCATATGCCATTTGACAAACCCACATTTACGGGTTCGTTTCATTTCAAAACTGATAGTGTTGACCAACTCTGGGAGCAACTAACAAGACGAAAATTTGCTATTCTATTGAGAACTTTGAATACGGTATGCGAGAATTTGCCATCTACAACAACAACGATTATCTACTCCAATTTGGACAAGAAATAAATGAAACTAGCTACTGATATTGACAAATTTGGAATTGCTGGATTGAAATAATGAACCCCGAAAAATCATACAGCATCAAATAAAGAGAAGGCAAAACGTATAATCCTTCAGACTTACCACGAAAGGCACCAAAAAACATCTTGTAGAAAATCACTTAAAAATTTGCGTAGTTAAATAGCTACACATATATTTGTAGTCAAATAGCTACATAATGAATTTAAGACGAGACGTATTTCAGGCCATTGCAGACCCAACAAGACGAGCCATATTGCTGTTGGTTGCTGCGCAATCCATGACTGCCGGTGCGATCGCATCAAACTTTGACACCGCGAGACCGACTGTTTCAAAACATTTGCAAATACTTACCGAGTGCGAATTGCTTGAACAAGAGCAAAACGGCAGAGAAATTTCCTATCACATCAATGCAAAAAAAATGAGAGAAGTAGCCGACTTTATTGAACCGTTTCGCAAAATGTGGGATGACAGATTTAATAAATTGGAAGCTGTCATGAAAAAATACAAATCAAAAAAATAGCATAGTATGGAACGAGCAACAAAAATCAATGCCGAAGACGGCAAACAGGATTTAGTAATCACCAGGGAATTTGATTTGCCATTGGAATTACTTTTTAAAGCGTATGTAGAACCCGAAATTGTGGAGCAATGGATGGGAACGAAAGTGCTGAAGCTTGAAAATAAAAAGCATGGCAGTTATCAGTTTGAAACAACTGATCCTAAGGGAAATAAACATGGGTTCAATGGGACAATCCATGCGTTTGTTCCGAACCAGAAAATCACCCGGACATTTGAAATGGAGAATAGTCCTTTTGCCGTTCAGCTAGAGTTCCTTGAATTTGAAGAACTTGATGAAGACACGAGCAAACTCACTATGCATGTTGTATATAAATCCGGTATACTCCGGGATCAAATGCTGAAACTACCTTTTGCTCAAGGCATAAACATGGCACATAACCGAATACAGGACATCTTAAACAAATTAAAATAATACATTATGACAAAGAGAAATAAAATTATCTATTGGATTTCAACGCTCTGGCTTTCATTAGGAATGGTAGTCACTGGCGGAGTACAGTTATTCAAAATGAAAGAAGAAGTAGATATGTTTAACCAATTGGGCTATCCAAGTTATTTGCTAACGATATTGGGTATCTGGAAAATGTTGGGAGTTGTAGCCGTGCTTATTCCTAAATTTCCTTTACTAAAGGAATGGGCTTATGCAGGCTTCTTTTTTGCCATGTCTGGTGCTGTCTTTTCGCATTTCGCCAGCGGAGATGGTGCCAAAGAATTTTTTGGACCCATATTATTAATAATCCTGACTGTGGTATCTTGGTATTTCAGACCTGCGGATAGAAAAACCATTTCTGCTAATCAATGAATGAATTAATTAATCATGATTCGAACGTATGAAAAAAAATAATAGCACTAAAAAGAAGTTGTCACCAGAGGAACGCGAAGAACTACTCTTGGCATTAAGAGCACGTTTTGAAAAAAACATAAAACGCCATAAAGGTATCGAATGGGCTAAGGTAGAAGCAAAGCTGGATTCAGCGGCTGGCGGAGAAAAACTTTGGTCACTCAACGAAATGGAAATAACCGGTGGCGAACCAGATATTGTTGGTTATGATAAAAAGACGGGCGAATACATTTTTTATGATTGTTCAGCGGAAAGTCCTAAAGATCGTAGAAGTGTTTGTTACGACCACGAAGCACTCGAGTCAAGGAAAGAACACAAACCGAAGAATAGTGCTACAGGTATGGCAGATGATATGGGCATTGACATTTTAACAGAAGAACAGTATAGAGAATTACAGAACCTTGGAAATTTTGATATAAAAACATCGAGCTGGGTGGAAACACCTTCTGAAATCAGAAAACTCGGTGGTGCCATATTTTGTGATTGCCGATACAACCATGTCTTCCTGTATCACAACGGTGCCGAATCGTACTATGCCGCCAGGGGATTCCGTGGTTCGCTAAGGGTTTGATAAAAAAAATAAAATAGTATGATAATGAGTGGAATAAAATGACCATGATTTAAAGTAACCAATCGTAGATCAATTTCATGCCCATTCCATCTGACAATTAGAAAATAAAATGTATACATATGAATCCTAAGGTTGATTTTTATTTTAATAAAGCCAAAAAGTGGCAGGAAGAATTGGAGCAATTGAGAACGATCGTTCTTGATTGTGAGCTGACAGAAGAATTGAAATGGGGTTGTCCTTGTTACACGTTTGAGAAAAGTAACATCGTATTAATACATGTGTTTAAGGAATACTGCGCACTTTTGTTTTTTAAAGGCGCTTTGTTAAAAGACCCCAAGCATATTCTAGTCCAACAAACAGAGAATGTACAGGCTGCACGTCAGATTCGATTCACCAATGTTGGGGAAATAGTGAAGATGAAAACCACCTTGAAGAAATATATTTATGAAGCCGTTGAAGTAGAAGAAGCTGGTTTGAAAGTGGATTTAAAAAAGACTCCGGAGTTCAACATGCCTGAAGAATTTAAAAAGAAATTAGATAAGAGTCGTGTCTTGAAAACGGCCTTTTATGCATTGACTCCAGGACGGCAGAGAGGATACCTACTTTATTTCTCTGCACCCAAACAATCCAAAACCCGTGAGTCAAGGGTTGAAAAATACAGAGAGCAAATTCTCAATGGAGAGGGATTAAATGATTAGTATATCCTGTAAGAAAAAAAAGCAAATGATTTATATAACTCAGCTGATTTACATTATTGAAGGACAAGAGTCTATCTTCAATCAATTTGAGGACATCGCCATTCCAATCATTTCAAAATACAACGGTAGACTCCTATTCCGCGTGAGACCGAGTGACAATTCTTTTATTGAGCACCATATCGACAAGCCTTACGAAATACACCTTGTAGAATTTGACACGGAACAGGATTTTGAAAACTTCAAGCAAGATGAAGAGCGCAAGAAGTTTTTGCATTTGAAAGAACAATCAATTAAGGCATCCATCTTATTTAAGGGAGTAAAATTATGACAGTGCATGGTTATAGATTTTACTAAAGTTTACTAAACCTAAATTCTATGATAACCCTCCGGATTGAACACAAAGTATCCAGTTATAACGGATGGAAAAAGCGTTTGACCAAAACCCGATCAATAGAAAAAAATCGGGAGTTAAACGTTATCACATTTTCCAACCGGCAGATGATGACAACTTCGTTATCATCGATCTCGAATTTAAAAACCTGAATGAAGCAAAAGCTACGCAAACTGCGCTACAAAATATGTGGGGAAAAATTGAAGGCTCTCTGATTTTTAATCCCAAAGTATTGATTTTGAAGGAGATAGAGTCGAGTGAGGTATAGTAACCTGAAACGCTCTCATTGGATATAGTCACAAATAGCAAATGATCAACTTACGAACTCTATAATTCCCTAATACCAACCAATTTCTGAAATGTTGTGTCTACCTTAAGTAAACCGTTTAAATATAATCGTATGCAATTTTCATTAAACAGAATGGTCATCTTAACCCTCATTCTCAATGTTATCATTACAGCGTTCTCTTACGGACAAAGTACAGAGATATCGGTTCAGGCAGGTAGTGGTTTGTTTTCATTCGGAGGAGAATCAGCAACCAAGACCTCCTTCCTTAATGTAAGTGACATTTCCTCTATACCCAGCTATACCAACAATCCATACGGAAAGTACAGCGGGTTCTCCTATGGATTTGGAGCTCAGGTACAGCGCATATCAAGATCAACTTTAATTTACGGGCTTCAGGTGAGTTATGAATCGTTGTCTAGCAAGGTTAAGATTGATGGTGCATATGGAAAAACGAATTGGGCTCCGACAATAGAAGACGGTGAAACTATTTTAACAAACAATTTCGTTAACCTAAATCCTTTTATTGGAAAGAGATTTGAACTGAAAAGTAATGTAAAAATTGATTTTAAATTCGGTTTTGATTTTGCAGCATGTCTTTCGAGCAAAGAGAAATATGATATTACAACAACGCAAGGCGATAACATCACCGGGTCGGTGGAAAGGAATAAACCCAATCTTGATTTCAGATCACGAATTGAAATGGTAAACTATTATAAGAAGGTGGGATTCTCAATTGGGTATTCCTATGGTCTCACCAATTATACCAGTGGATTGGTTGGCGCTGATAGAGTTAATCAATCCAGATATTTCAGACTTGGCTTGAGTTACATTATTAAATAGGAGAGTTGTCAATTCGATAATTCAGAAAATACTTTTGACGATTTGAGTTTCTTCAAGAAGAAAGGTTCAAGATTTTAACCAATGGTATTGAATCTTAAACTACAAAAATTCGATTTCTCTTTTTTATAATTAATACCCCGCCACTTTGGGTAAGCGTAAGGCTATTGCGTTTTGTTTTTCAATTAACCGTTCCGTTTGCTAAAAGGTTTAGAATAATACCATGAAATTGATTTCACTCCGAACATTTTTCGTTGATCACTTAGTTTAATACGCAGGTATCGTCACAATAAATTCGGAACCTTTATACAACGTGCTCTTAACGTGAATGAGTCCATTCATTTTCTGCAAACCTTTCTCTGCGAGATGCAAGCCCAGTCCGCTTCCAATAGATTGCTCACTGAAGCGTGTGTACGGTTTGAATATTTCGGTCCAATACATTTTATCTATTCCAATACCGTTGTCGGTAATGTGAATGGAAATAGTGTTCTCTATTTGTTGTATTTCAACACCAACCCTGGGTCTTCCTGGAACAGAAAAGATGCAAGCGTTTTCCAGAAGGTTGATAAAAATGATATCCAGTAATTTTGTATTTGATTCTATTTCATTATTTATACTGCTTTTGAATTCGAATTGAATTTTGGGATACATCCGTTGCGTTGTGAAAACAAGACCTTTTAGATAATCACTTAGATCAATGGTTTCGTTGTTAAATATTTTATCGAGCTCATAGGCCATCTGGAGCTTGCGCAGCATTTTGTCCATGGCCTGTGCAGTATCTTCTATTTTTCCCTGAATTTCCCGAAGTTCATCCTCTCCTTCTACAAGATTGGTGAGTTGCGTGAGTCCAATGATGCTGAGAATAGGTCTTCGTACATCGTGTGACGATCGGTACAAATAGGTATCCAGTTCTTTGTTGATCTTCATGAGCTCTATTGTTCTGCTCTTTACCTTACTTTCCAGCTGACCGTTCAACTCATTTAATTTTTTGTAATTTTTATTAATTGTATTCAATAGTATCGCCAGCAGTATGGAAATGATAATGATGGCCACGATTGAAATTTGCCATACTTTGAGTTCCTGATTTTTTAATTCATTCTCTGCTTTCAACAAACTAAAATCAGCAAGTTGTTTCTTGAATTGATTTTTGCTTTGTATCTGAAGCAGCTGCGCACTTACCGGATTTCCACCTTGAATGGAATCACGAAGTGCCATGTATTTTTTGGTATAGGTATGTGCCTGCTGATAATCGCCTTCTACCTCATACCATGTTGAAACGCTTTGATAATAAGCAGCTTGTATACGAAGGTTTTTTTCACGCTTCATCAAAATCCATGCGCTGTCGTATAGTTGCTTTGCTCTATCAAGATTGCTTACGTGTATTTCTATTTCGGCTAAAGAAATTAGTGCAGCCCCCGCTGCTGCATACTCGCGATAATTTAAGCAAGCAGTAAGTTTTTGTTTTAATTTTTTAACGGCAATTTGAGTATGCCCTTTCTCAATATCAATTTTGGCACTGTTTCCAGTCACCAATCCAATCCATAATTTGTTATTGGATAAAATCGCGTATTGACTTGCGAGATTAAAATATTTTGTAGCGCTATCAAGTTTGTGTAAATGAAAATTGGCCAGCCCTAATGTATTGTAAGCATTAATCGAATTGGTGGAATCTGTTTTACTGAGTTTTTTATTTCTGCTAAAGAAATCAAATGCCTGAAGTCCATCTTTAATGGCCAGTTCATAATTCCCGCTATTGTATTGAATATTGCAGGTGCTTAAATAGCACGATGCTGCATCGGGAAATTTTTCAAGCTTGGTATAAATTTCAGCCGCCTGATATAAATCGGTTGCCGCTGCCAGCGAATTATTCAGATTTTCATTGATAGATCCTCTTATGTCAAAAAGTCTTGCCTGCTCTAATGAATAAGGATAATCCTCTGTTAAAGGCAGTGCATTGTTGATGTAGGGAATAGCTTCCCTATAGAAGCCTTTCTGCATGAGAATCCGGGCATTGCTGTAGGCTTGCCAAATTTTAGTAGTCCTATTTTCCAGCGATAATCCTGAAATATTCTTTTGAGACCATAGGAGAATAGAATCAACACTACCCGACTTGCATTTCTCCAACGACTTCTCAAAAGAAGAGAACGCCACTGCGCTTTCAGGAGATACGATTGTGTTACTTTTTTCTTTACAGGAAAAGAGGATAACGGCAATGATTACAACTGATCTAAGATTCAAAGGGGGAAATATTTAGGCGAAGCAAGTTACAAAAAAAATGTGTTGAGCTTCGATCACAAAAAAATAGTCCTGAAATAGTGGTTGAGTGTCACACTATTTCAGGACCTTTTGTTTCTCCGAGAATCTGACTTGTTAACTAAAAGTGTGCTCTGTAAGGACTCCAGCCGTTGTAATGGTATAGTCCTTATCACAAGAACCATCACCGTAATCAATAACGGAGGTAACACCAGCGGTGGTTACTTCAACGGTTCCGCTTACTGGAACAAACGAATGTTTTCCAAAACAACCGCGTTTGAAAACGATTTCGTTGGTGATTGTTGCTGTAAATTCAGCACCAGAACGATTAATGCCAGTAAGTGCCCCGGTTAATTTCATGGTCTTGCCTTTGCAATGACGACTTCCAAATTTCTCATAGGTGTAAGAGAGTGTTCCGTCCCAACTAAAGGAGGTTCCGTCTGCGTATGTTATTTTAGCGTCCTGAGCTTCAACCGTTGTGGGCTGCCCGGATGCAGATTTGATTACGAAGGTGCCATCCAGTTGGGTTGAATCTTTATAGAAGCCTTCGAAAGAAATTGTTTCCGTAGAGGTGAAGGTAACACTGTCTTTGAAACTCACGATCCATGTAAATTGATCGATCACTTTTCCTTTGCGGATATGCGTTGAATCGGAACAGGTTGATCCATCACCAAAATCGATGGTGAAGGTACCTGTGTATATCAAACTATCAGGATGTGTTTTATCCAGATTGAACGATCCACTAATGGAGGGTTGACATTCATGTGACTCGTTGTCATCATCATTATCGTCATTTTCATTTCCATCATGATGACCGGCAACTCTTCCACCGGTGAGTCCTTTTGATGTAAAGGCATTTGCAGTAATGTTCATCACATCTTGTGTGACCACCACAATCTTGCTGTTATCCTGAGCAGCTGTTGTAGATTGTGTTTTGGAGGTAAGCTCGGAAGCGTTATCGTCTTGACAAGCCCATGCTACGAGGACAAAAAAGCCAATGAAGGCCATTGACTTAACTGATTTTAAGAGTGCGTTTTTCATATTACTCTTCTGGTTTTGTGGTTGATGTTATGAAATTATGGATATTAACGCCAGCCAGGATGTAACCTTGTGTAAGAAGCTATAAAATCGGATAAAAAGTAGATAATACCGGATAATATGATGACCAATTTAATTTTTTAACTTCATCGACCGCCTTGAAAGTCTGCGGACTGATTTTGGAAGAAGTGAATTTTATCTATATTGTTTATTCAAATTTAAGTTACCATGAAAAAAACAGTATTGCTTCTTGTTTTGCTTATATCAGTTGTGTGTTTTGCCCAGGCTCAAACTGACACCGGGAAGGATACAACAAGTGTAAAAACTAAATTCTCACCTGACTTTACTCATTACGTTCTGTACGTTTTAAAATCAGAAGACCAGTATGAAGAAGTACTTGTTCCAAACAACAGTATTATTCTTAAAGAGATAGACGGAAATGACATTCAATCCATAAACGTATTGAAAGGTGAAAGTGCAATAAAAGAATATGGATCAAGAGCTGAAAATGGAGCTATCGTTTTTCATTTCAAGAAAGGTAAATTTAAGTGGCTGAAAAAAGATTTAAATGATCGATTAATTGATGGGAAGTAATTTAGAGAACATTATGCTCTCATTTAAAAAAAGGTCGTTGCATTCGCAACGACTTGCTTACATGTTCTTTTTAAACCCGATATACTCTTTACAATAATTCAGCACGATTGAATAACCCTTCAGCACATCCATTCCAATGGAAGCATAGTTATGCCAGGGTGATTGAATAATTCCTACAGGAAGTGATACAAGGAGAAAACCTTCTAACTCCAGCTTTTTTGCTTTTGTTTTAAATCCACTAATCATTCCATTAAAACCCTGACCCAACACCTCAAGATTATTATTGTTGTAATCATTAAAATGTTTGTCATCTGTAGTCTTTAGCAATAACCCCAGTGAAGAGCCAGTATCAATCATTAAACTGTAAGCAAACACATCTTTGTCAATTGAGATGCGGGATTGAAGAAAAGGTCTGGAGTCTTCAATTCGAATGGGTATGTGCTGATACGTAGAGGCTAAAGCAGATGAGAAAGCAGGTCTAAAGGTGATGAGCTTTTCATTTGGATTTAGTTCTACTTCAAATTTAATGAAGATGTCGTATCCAATTACGCCATCGACTTTCATGGTTCCTGCAAAAACATTTCTCTCCGGCACAACCACTACGGGTATTTTCGTTCCACTCACTTTATCGATGGAGATTTTGTTGTTTAACGACAAGCTTCCAAATACCGGTTTTCCAGAACCAAGTCCTGAGAACTTTACTTTTTTTTCAGAATCGATCGCAAATAATTTCTGAAAGCGTTTACCAAAAAGAACAAGGTTTCGACAACCTGTGTCCAAAATAAGATTTACATGGATGCTGTCGTTAATGGTGACAGGAAGAATGATGAGGTTTCGATACGTCTTGTATCGAAGCGTAACCTCTTTTAGATTATCAGGCATGAAGAAACCTGCATCAGGAATAACAGCTTCAACTCGCAAAGGAATGTAAAACACAACCACGCATACTGCGTAGGCAAAAAAAATTCGTAGGATATTCATGGTAGGAGGGGTTTGGTAGGAAAACTACCTCTCCTTTAACTGGTGCGAAACACGCGCATTGCCTGATTTTTTTCGGTATTCATTTATCCCCTCATGCCTATTTTGGGGCAGGGTTTCACACGAAATCGGTAATTGTATCGGTAATTAACGCCTATGTTATTACCTTAAGAAGGGTGAAGGAGAAGAAGAGTGATAATCTTTACAATATGATCATCCTGATGTGTAAATCACACACTTAGATTTTTTTTTAACGCGCATAAAACATGATTTGAAACGACTGATAATTCTTTATTTTCGGCCTGTAAAAAATTAACCAGATGAATTACTCCAAACAAATTATTCCATTTTTCTTCACTCTATTTATTGCCGGTGTGGCACTCGTGTTCACATCGTGCAATTCTTCAAAGCCAACATCACCTGAAGCAACAGAGGCTTTGCAAAGTGTAATTCCAAAACCATCTTCTGTTGAAGCAACCGGAAAGACGTTTACATTAACAGAAGCAACTGGTATTTATGTTGATACCGGATCAGAGGAAATTAAAAATATCGCACAGTATTTATCCGATAGACTTAAACCTTCAACCGGTTTTGCACTTTCAGTTTCAAATGCAGAATCAAATGGTCAGCGTGAGAAGGGTAATATCTATTTGACCACCACAGGTGCGGATGATTCGTTGGGCGATGAAGGATATACATTGACTGTTTCAGATGAATCGATAACACTAACAGCGAACAAGCCTGCCGGATTATTTCGAGGCGTTCAAACCATTCGTCAACTTCTTCCTGCTAAAGTTGAAATGAGTGAGAAGCAAGAAGGCCCCTGGGAAATGGCTACTGCTACTATTCGCGATGTTCCTTCTTATTCTTATCGTGGATCAATGCTTGATGTTGGTCGTCACTTTTTCGGTGTCGAAGACGTGAAGCGGTACATCGATATGATCAGTTATTATAAAATGAATTTCCTGCACTTAGGTCTTACCAACGATCAGGGTTGGCGTATTGAAATTAAATCATGGCCTAATCTGGCGAAGCACGGAGGAAGCACCCAAGTCGGTGGTGGTAAAGGTGGACATTATACACAAGATCAATACAAAGAAATTGTAGCCTATGCACAAAGTCGTTACATCACCGTTGTTCCTGAGGTTGATATGCCAGGTCACACCAATGCAGCCCTTGCTTCTTACGGTGAATTAAATGGTGGAACGATTGTGCCAGCGGAAGGTCGCATCGAACTGAATCGCAAAGAGCAAATACTGAATGGTAAGTCGAAACCAACTGAGTTGTATACTGGAATTGAAGTTGGTTTCAGCACCTTGCGTGTTGAAAAAGAAGAGACTTTCAAATTTATAAAGGATGTTGTTCGCGAGCTGTCTGAGATTACACCGGGTCCATACATTCATATTGGTGGTGATGAATCGCATGCTACTAAAAAAGAGGACTACATTGTTTTTGTAAAAAAATTCCACGAGATCGTGCAAGCCAACAAAAAAATTATGATTGGTTGGGAAGAGATTGCACAAGGAGATATTGGAGAAGATGTGATTGCTCAATTTTGGACTTCACCTAAATATGGAGAATTGGCTGCGGAGAAGGGCAGCAAATTGATCATGTCGCCTTCGAAGAAGACGTACATGGATATGCAATATGACAGCACCACAAAATTAGGATTGCATTGGGCTGCCTACATTGAAGTGGATAGCGCGTACAGCTGGGATCCAACGGATTATTTGAATGGAGTTTCGAAAGAAAATATTTTAGGAATTGAAGCACCACTATGGACAGAGACCATTGTTACGATGAATGATATTGAATACATGATCTTCCCGCGCTTGTCTGGTTACGCGGAGATTGGTTGGTCAGTAGATCCGAAAAGAAGTTGGGATGAATATAAAGTTCGTCTTGCCACACATGGTCCACGTTGGAAGGCAATGGACATTGATTATTACAAATCGAAGTTAGTTCAGTGGAAGGAGTAGAAGCGTAGAATCTTCGAGACTTAGAAAAAAACAGTCGCCTAATCACATCATGTGACCAGGCGACTGTTTTTTGTGAGAATGTGTTGAATTAACGCTTATGCTTAATAGCCTCATCAAACGTCATAATATCATAATCTTGAGTTGTTTTCATTTTATGTATTCGCCTGATTACGGTTATCAAAGTGATACTGAACTGAAATAGGAAACCGATATTAAAGACAAGCTCATCAAGTTCGAACATACCCTGATAGGCGAGGATTACATATCCAAAGATACCAACACCCATTAAGGCAGTAATCAAAAGAGAACCCGCACCCTGACGACTTTCGGTATACGCCTTTATAATAATTACTATAATGGATATTAATAAAATAGTACTAAGGCCGAGATATAATTGAACATATGCTGTAAAGACAAGGGGAGCAGCAACGAGAGTGAATAGAGTGAAACATCCACTTGTAACAATAAAGAACAAGCGAAACGCTACGTTTACATCACGCGGAAAAAGACTGCTTACGAGTAACGATCCGAAAAGAGTAGCAAGGTATAAGCTGATATATTCTATTCTTACACAGAGATACCAGTTTATATCCGGAAACCATTGAACTATCTGATAGTGGTTTGAAAAAGCAGAACGCATCATCCACGACAAACAGAGCAGAATATAAAGTATAAGAGAAAGATTTCTTTGCCTTAAAAAATACAGGCCAGCAGCAATGGAAAGAAAACCCAATCCAAAAATCAGAATTGCGTTTGATGTTTCAATTTTATTTTCGCGTTGAAGGAGCTGATCTGATTTTCCAAGAAGAATCGGTTTGCTGATCCCTGTACGATGGTGATAGAAATTCGAGAGATGAATGATGATTTCAAGAGTATCGCTCTCTGATTTAAATACATAGGTCTCTGGCTTCCACTGCGGTTTTGCTTCAGTTTTGGTTTTGCCAACAACACCGTTTTGCCCCAGCCTCTGTCCGTTTACCCAAAGGTCATACGAACAATAAACATCGGGCATACTGATTGCTAGGGAGGATGAATCAGTTTTAGGAAGAATGACTTTAACCCGATAGGTTGCAGACTGAATATATGGAATATCAATTTCTTCAGTCCACCAGAACGGAACTTCAATAAATGACTTGTTTGGTTTGCTATTCATTTCAACCGAACCAATAAGTTCATTCGGATAGAATTCCCAATTCCCATTTAAAGCGTAAGGACGTTGAATTATTTCTTTATCATTCAGAATAACAATACCATCCTGCGATGAATTCTTTTCAGAATCTTCAGGATTTGAAGCAGTCGCTATAATGGCAACGAATAAGAATAAATAACGGCTAAGCACGTACGTAATGTTTAGGATCAACACATGAGCTATACACTTACGATGCCGCGATTCAATTTTTTTATAGAATCATCGAAATATGACGGAATTCACTTTTATTAAGGAGATGGAATCAGAACACTGCCAATTTGTGTTCATTTTGGGAATCCAAATTCCCAATTATGTTTAACTTAAGGCGTACTTTTTTTTCTGGAAGCGACTCTTTACCTTTTAAATCAGAAATAATCACAACTGGGCCCTGTATCGTTTTAAACCATTGACATCCTTATTATATTGAGATATGAAAAAACTGCTTTGGATGGTGTTGGCGAGCAAACCATATTGCACCTTACCTTCAAGAAAAAGGAATTAATTCCCTTCGATATTGCAATGAGAATTAAGGATGAAAAGATTTATGCGAATGGAGAACGGTATTTTGTGGGTGAGTAAAAAAAATGTAAATAGTTGTGTAGTATTGCGGCCTTCGATGTGATCGATATTTTTATTTTAAAATCTTTAGCGCCATAAAAAAATC
>JBDTTT010000115.1:0-17227 GCA_039930485.1 Chryseolinea sp. | reverse complement strand
GTACGGTAACCGGTGTAACAGCAGGAGGTGCACCGACCGTAGTGAGATGGACGATAAGCAACGGACCATGCGGTAGCTTTGACGAAGTAACGCTTATTAATAATGTAGATCCATTTGTAATAGCACCTTCGAATCAGGTTTTATGTTCGGGTTCAATGACGACCGCTGTAACTTTTGCTGGAAATGCATCACAATATAGTTGGACAAATGATAGTCCATCAATTGGTTTACCGGCCAGCGGAGTTGGAAATATTGCTTCCTTCATGGCATTTAATTCCAGTGGATCTCCTGTAATAGCAACTATTACAATCACACCGACAAGTGGCATTTGTACAGGAACACAACAAAGCTTTACGATTACAGTTAATCCAATACCCGTTATTGATCCAATAGCAAATATTGCGACAGGTACCGGGGTAGTGGTTGGACCAATAGCTTTAACAACGAATACACTTGGAGGTGAGAATTTTTCATGGAGCGGGGGAGCAGCAGTAGGTTTACCGGATGGTTCTGGTTCTTCGCCTATTCCATCGTTTACAACAATTAATTCTGGCGTTACTCCGATTTCCGCAACAGTAAGTGTGATTGCTACTAAGAATGGTTGTCCTGGACCAACATTGAATTTTAATATTACGGTGTATCCTGTACCAGGAGCATTAGCTGGCGATCAGAATATTTGTACAGGTGATTATTCAAGTGTTCTTATTACGGCTACAGTCGTAGGCACAACATTTACATGGACTGTTGGAACAGTAACCGGAACAGTGACCGGACAAGCTCCTGGAAGTGGCCCCATTATAGCTCAACAACTTACCAGCGTTGCTGGAGGTGTGGTTGAATATATTATCACACCAACCGCTAATGGGGTAATGGGTCCAACAGCTTCAGTGTTTGTTGGTGTTCTACCCACTCCATTAGGTAATTCTGTTTCTGCAGGCACGTATAAATTTTGCTCAGGAACGTTATTAGGGATCACTCCAACATCCAGTGTATCCGGAAGTACATATACATGGACTGGCAATAATGGTAGTGGTGGTAGTGGTGATATCACGGATACTCCAATCAACACGATTAACAATCCAATTGATATTACCTATACGATTATACCTACCGGTCCTTCACCAACATTTTGCGCTGGTTCACCTTTCACAATAGTAGTAACGGTAAATCCGAACCCAAGCTTTACGGTAACGAATAATGCACCAACGATCTGCAGCGGATCGAATGCAAGTATCGTATTCAACAGCAGCACAACAGGGCATCAGATCAATGTAGTGAGTGTGAATTACAATGGAGCAGGTAATAGTGGAACGATTGTCCCAGGAACAACGATCTTCACCAATGGCAATACATTAACAGAAGCGTTAACAAATAGCACGAATGCTCCGATTGATGTAGTATATACATTTAATGTAACGACACCGAGCACAGCACCTGCTTGTCCATTGATTCCGGTAAACCAAACCGTCACGGTTCGGGTGTATCCTGTGCCGAATGCATCGGCAGCTACTCCTCAGACAATTTGTTCAGGATCAAACACTAGTGTTACGATCATCAATCCAAATGCTGTATCCGGTACAACGTTTACCTGGACAGTGGTGGGCCCAAGTAATGTAACTGGCGCAAGCGCAGGAAGTGGTACATTGATCAGTCAATTCCTAACTTCCACAGATGGTATTTCTACAGGAACACTTACCTACCGCATTATACCAACAGCGAATGGATGTTCAGGAAGTCCTTTCGATGTAGTAGTAAATGTTACACCTAGGCCAACCATTACTAATCCGGCCACTAATTTCATACAAGACATTTGTAGCGCCACAGCTTTGAACTTTATACCAACGTCATCCGTAGCAGGAACGAATTATACATGGACATCATCGGTGATTGGTACATTGAGTGGAGTGAGCGCAAGTGGAAGTGGTGCTATAACTGATACACCTGTTAATGCAACTAGTTCGAATGCAGTTATTATCTATACAATAACTCCATTCGTTTCAGGCTGTGCTGGAAATCCTGTTAACGTTGTTGTTACAGTTCATCCGGTACCAAATGTATTCGCATCAAATCAAATAATTTGTTCGAATTCATCCACATCGATTGTTATCTCAAATCCGAATTTGGTTTCAGGAACTACCTACACATGGACAGCATTAGCGACCAACACAAATGGTTCTTCATCCGGAAGCGGAAACTCCATCAGCCAAGTGTTAGCTAGTGCAGATGGTCTTTCCAACGGTACAGTGGATTATACTATTACACCACATGCCAATGGATGTGCAGGTGTACCTATAACAATAACTGTTACAGTTAAACCTGTTCCAGTATTGACAAATACTCCGGCATCATTCTCACAACAAATATGCAGCGGGCAAACTCTTGCCTTTACTCCAACAGCAAACATAGGTGGGACAAGCTTTACATGGACGAGTGTAATTACAGGGACAATCAATTCGGGTTCGGTAACGACTAGTGGAAGCGGACCCATTACAGATACACCAGTGAATACGGGAAATACTTCTGGTACAATTCGGTACACGATTATCCCAACCTTAAACAGTTGCAGCGGGGTGCCAATTGATTTAATAGTTACTGTCAAGCCTCAACCATCTGCCTCAGGTTCAAACGTTATCATATGCAGTGGACAGAATGCTATCATCAATATACTTCCGACTCCTGTTAGTGTAAGTGGAACAACGTTTTCATGGACGGCTTCACCAAGCTCAAATGTTGTAGGCTCGGCAAATGGAAATGGATCAACCATTAATCAAATATTATCAACTACAGATGCATTGATCGGAACGGTGGCATACTCGATCACCCCTGCAGCCAATGGATGTAACGGACCAATTACTATTATTTCAGCAACGATTAATCCGATTGCAATTGTAAATGCAGGAACTGATTTTAGTGTTTGCGAGACCCTAAGTTTCCCTGGCACTGCCATGACAATTCCGATCAACGGAACAATAGGAGGAAGTGCTGCTACTGGTACCTGGACAATTATTTCAGGAGCAGGCTCTATTTCGCCAAGCACCACAGGTGTAGGTGGGGTGGTAACAGCAACATACACCGTTGGTGGTGGAGACATTGCATCACAAGTGAAATTGCGACTTACTACAAATGATCCCGATCTTGGCGGTCCATGTTCGATCGTTTTTGACGACTTAGCGATTGACGTACATAAACGCGCCCGTGTTGCTTTGCCTTCAAACTATTCCGTTTGTGAACCACCATCTATTAATCTCAATGGAACACTAATGGGAAGTTCTAGTAGCGGATTATGGAGTTTAGTTTCTCCTGGTGTTGGAACACTTTCAGCAAGTAGCGTTACTGGTGGCCTTACGGTTAACGCATCATACTTTCCTGCTTACTCTCCCGGACCTTCCGATGTCAATACAACGTTAATCTTTAGGTTAACGACCAATGACCCTGATGGATTTGGCCCTTGCACGAACGAGTTTGCTGATATTAATATTCACATCAATGAATCCGCAAAAGTGAATGCCGGTGCGGATTTTGAAGTATGTGAAGACCAAGTGGTAAATTTAAATGGCTCATTCAGTGGTTCTACTACAAACGTAACCTGGAGTTTAGGGGGCGGTGCATTTGGAGATGCAACGAACCCAATCACTACCTATACTTTAACACCAGCGAATATTGCAGCGAATGGTGTTACCCTTAGGTTAACGACAAACAATCCGGGTGCGCCTTGTGGAATTGTTTCGGATGATGTATTTATAAAAATCAACAAGAAGCCTACTGTGCAGATTTTTAATCTGCTTTCAGTTTACGCAGAGAATGATCCTCAGGTGCCTATGGCAGGTGTTAACAACTCCGTTAACGGAGGTACTGATGTATTCACCGGACCTGGTGTAATTGCTGGTACTAATATTTTTGATCCTGCAAACGCAGACAAAGCTCCGCTACTCAATACGATAACCTATACATTTACTGATGGTGTAACAGGATGCTTTAATTCCGTATCAAAAGATGTATTGGTGAACCAGGTTACTGCAATTTTATTCCATATTGATGGCGAACATAACTACACGGCAACGACTGCAGAAATTTGTTCGAATGTCGGTTTATCACATTTGAGAGGAGAGCCTGGAGTGACAGATCCACTGGCTAAATCGGCATCCTTTAGCAGTTCAGATATACCTGCCCGCATTCAGAAAATTGGTCTCGAATATTTCATTGACACGGATGGATTGGCTCCAGGAAATTATTTTGTAACCTATACTTTCACAAACCAGGCGGATGCAACGGAAACACTTACTAAAGTTATAACGGTATTTCCAGCGCCAGTTGCCATTATAGGTGTAGGTGATAATTGTATTGATGGAGTCGTTACCTTCTTGCAATCCTCTGTGATGTCCGATGGGTCGGATCCTGATGATGCCAGTACAGGAATTCGGGATTATAACTGGCTTTATGGTGAAGGTGCTACAGGAAGTTTCGGAACGGTTAAACAACCAACCTATACCTATCCAACGTCAGGATCTAAAAATGTTATCCTTGAGTTAATCACCTACCATGAGTGCAGAAACACAGCTACAAAAACCATATTAATAGGAACACCTCCGATTCCGGATTTTACCAGGTCGTCTTATTGCAAGGGAGATGTTACTCAATTCACTGATAAATCGACTGCGACTGTTAGTCCGATCAATAGTTATTCATGGGATTTTGGGGACGGTAACATATCATCTGTTCAAAATCCTACCAATACCTATGGTAATTTTGGAACATTTGACGTAAAACTCACCATTGGAACAACGGCTGGATGTACTGCCGATACTACTAAAACGATTTTCATTCTGGACAGTCCTGCGGCAATGGCAGTTGATCCATATTCAATTGATTTTGAAAGTGGAAATGGATCATGGGTAAGTGTGATTGATTATGATTTGTTAGGTGACAGTGCTAGTTGGGTATTTGGGTTGCCTACAGGCGACATTATTAAAACGGCTGCTTCTGGAAACAATGCGTGGTGGACAGGCGGAAATTCGGGAACCTATTATAACAGCGAAAAATCATATGTTATTGGTCCATGTCTTAACATTCAGGAATTAAAGCGGCCGATGATTTCTTTGAACTATTGGTCGGATACTCAAGGTGGATTTGATGGTGCTGTGGTGCAATACTCTACGAATGGCGGAGCAGATTGGACCACTCTTGGAGATGCTAATGGTCGTGGTATTAACTGGTACAATACGCGCGATGTCATTGGTAAACCAGGAGGCTTTAATAACTATGCATGGACCGATACCACTAACCGGGTAGACAGTAAATGGAAAAATGCTCGTTTCAACCTCGAGCAAATCAATCCAACACAGCGAGATACGGTTATCTTTAGAATTGCCTTTGGAAGTAACAGCGATAATCCGTCAGGGGTCAATCTGAATGGCTTTGCCTTTGATGATATTTATATTGGTGAGAAAACGCGAAATGTGTTGGTAGAGCATTTTACCAATGATGCCAGCACACCAAGTGGATTAGCCGATGATTATCTGGATCTGCTATATAGTAAGTCATATAATTTTAGCGGAAGAGATTCATCCGACTTCATAAAGCTTCAGTACCACATGGCAAACCCAGGAGCGGATCAGATTAATGCTGACAATCCAGATGATCCATCGGCAAGACGGCTATACTATCGTTTATCGGAACCACCGGTTACCATTATGGATGGTATAATTGGGCAGTACTATAATACCAATTTCAATGGTTCATACGCCTATATCACGGATGAGGAAGTAGACAGAAGAGCGTTGGAAGATCCTACTTTTGATATTACTATCGATACATTGGCAGCAGCTAACAATACTCTTGATCTCCAGTTGAATTACACCTATATCGATACTCTAAATAGCTTAAGCACTCCTGTTATCCTTCACGCGGCTTTAATAGAGTCGGGTTTTGTGGGAAGTGATTTAAAGGAAAACAAAAATTATGTTCGCAAGCTCTTGTTGCAAGGTGAAGGTAGACTCATCAGTAAAGCATGGACAGTGGGTGTTCCTGAAGTAATACCTGTAAATTATACGATCGATGTTCCGATTAAATATCCGGATAGCTTATCGATCATTGCTTTTGTGCAGGATAGAAATTCAGGAAGAATACTTCAAACCGTAATTAAAAAGATAAAACGTAAAGTGGGACCGGTTGTAGTGGGTGTTCCTGATGATCCTACCACCTCGGAGATTGCCGGACTGAATATTTATCCTAACCCAGCATCGAATACATTAAACCTTCAACTGGATAATCAGCTTCATTACGATTATGCGTGGAAGATGATCGATCAGCGGGGTATAGTTGTATTGGAAGGAAACCTCAATCGCGATTTATCAACGCCTCAGAAGGTCGAACTTGGTCATCTTGCTGATGGAATTTATTTCATGGCAATTCAATCAGGAGAGAAGTCGGTTGTGTACAGAAAGATCGCGGTGATTAACCGAGATTAATCAGGAAGAATTTCGTTGGCTAATTCGGGTAGTACTTTTTGACAATTCCTCACAAACTGGGAAATGGTTTCAGGGAGTTCTTCTAAATTGGTCTTTTCTCTTCCGTGTTCTTCAATAGAGGCCACGGTATTTCGCAAGGTACTCATACCCATCAGTGCAAAGGAAGGCTTTATTTTATGCGATAACTTAGACACTCTACTCCAATCCAACTGAGCAGTTGCTTCTTCTATTTCTTTCAGGATAGGAGGGATGGTTTGGGTAAACGTAGTTATCATTTCACGGATAAACTCTTCATTGTTACCGGAAACGGATCGCAAATATTCTAAATTATAAGCTGTGCTTTTGATTTTCTGATTCTTTCGCTTTTCTTTTTTGCGTGGCTTAATGTGCAGCTCTTCGAAAAGTTTGCGGTAAAGATCGTTTGGTGTAAAAGGTTTTGGTAGATAATCGTTCATACCTGCAGCCAGGCATTTTTCTACATCGACTTTAGTCGCATTCGCAGTTAACGCTACAATAGGTACCTGCGATATTTCAGAATCCATCAGACGAATTGCCTTGGTGGTCTCATACCCATCCAGTATGGGCATTTGGATGTCCATCAATACAACATCGTACAGATTGTTTTTCACCTTCTCAATCGCCACTAATCCATTCTCCGCTGTATCCGTTTGGCATTGCCATTTTTTAAGGATGCTCTTTGCATAGAGACGATTGATGTCATTGTCTTCAACCAGTAAGACAGAGAGTTGAGAGGCGTTTACCTCCTTTAGTGCAGTCTCGTTTCCAAGCGATTGAATGTTCCGCGTCTTGCCGATCCCGTAAGGAATAAAAACGATAAAGGTCGATCCTTCATTCTCTACACTGCTCACCGTTATTCGACCGTTTTGCAATTCTACTAATTGTTTTACAATGGTGAGGCCCAATCCAGTACCTCCATATTTTCGGGTTACACTGGCATCAGCCTGACTGAAACTTTCAAAGATGGTTGCTAACTTTTCAAAGGGAATTCCAACGCCTGTATCAACCACTTCAATGCGCACCCAACACACTCCTTTTTGTTCCCGCTCAGCCGAACATCTCACCTGGATGGAGCCTGCATGTGTAAACTTTACGGCATTGCTTATCAGGTTAATTAGGATTTGGTTTAATCTTACTGGGTCGCCTAACAAAATCTTGTTGAGCCTTTCATCGATCTCGTAGTTCAGTGATATCCTTTTTTCCTTGGCCTGAAAAGTAAACGAGCTGATGAGGGAGGGGAGGAAATCTTTCAGATTAAAGGCAATCTTTTCAAACCGAAGTTTACCCGATTCGATGGCTGACAGATCGAGTATATCGTTGATGATAACTTTCAGATTTTCAGCAGAATGCCGGATTGCATTTAAATACGTTTCACTTTCTTCGGGACTAGGGTTTTGACTAAGTAAACTTGCCATACCGGCAATCCCATTGATAGGTGTTCGGATTTCATGGCTCATGTTGGCCAAGAACTGTTCCTTCGCTTTTTGAAGGCGAAGAAGTTCAACCTCATCCTTCTTGCGTTGTTCAATATCGCGGCAATCTAAGATGAACCCATCCAGATTTTCTTTGTGTTTTAAGTTAATGGCATTGAATTCGAGAAAGCGATAAGTGAGGTCTTTGCAGAGAAATTGAAACTCTACGTTCTCAGTATATGCACGCTTCTGACTTTGTTTGAATTTGTTTTTAAGCTCCTCTACGGTAGAGGGCAGAATAAAATCGAAGAAGTTTTTATCAATCAAACTCTTTGACCGATAACCCAGTGTGGTCAACACGGAGGCATTATGGTATCTGATTTTGCCTGAGAAGTCAACAATGAAGATTATGTCTGAACCATCTTCAACTACTGCTTCGTAGAATTTTCCTTTCTTTAAATAGTTATGCAGTTTCATGCCTTACTTAAATCCCTGCGGCCTCCATCTCTTTTAAATATCTGTAAAGTGATGATTTTCCGATATCGAGTTTGCTGGCTACTTCGAGTACGTTGTTATCATACTTATTCAGGTAGTGCCGGATGATGCGATACATAAAATCCTGCATGGTCATTTCCTGATAGAGAAAGGACTCCATCCGAGTAGTACTGTTAAAACTAATGTCTTTAGCCGTTAACTCCTGCTCTTCAGCCATCACAGCTGCCAGTTCTATAATTGACTTTAGCTCGCGTATGTTTCCCGGAAACGGGTACTGCAAAAGCTTTTGTTGAGCCTCTTCACTGATCTTGAATTTGCGCATCTGATTGTCGCTGGCAAACTGATCGAGGAAATGTTTGGCAATGAGAATGACATCGGTAGAGCGTTCGCGCAAGGGTGGAAGATGAATGGGTAATCCGAGCAAGCGGTAATATAAATCTTCGCGGAAGCGACCTCCTTTGACTTCTTCTGCAAGGTCTTTATGCGTTGCTGCGATAATGCGTACATCAAGTTTGATTACCTGATTACCTCCGATGCGAGTTACCTCACGCTCCTGAAGTACGCGCAAAAGTTTGGCCTGAAGACTAGGATCCATTTCGCCAATCTCATCTAAAAAGATTGAACCACCTTCAGCTTCTTCAAACTTTCCGATGCGTCTTGTAACGGCTCCTGTAAAGGATCCCTTCTCATGGCCGAAGAGTTCACTTTCTATAAGCTCATGCGGAATAGCCGCAATATTGACTGCTATAAAGGGTTTATTTTTTCTTTTACTGTTATAGTGTATTGCTTTCGCTACCAGCTCTTTACCTGTTCCTGTCTCACCTGAAATACTAACTGATATATTGGTTTGAACAGCCTTCTCTAGCAACGAGAATGTGCGTTTTATAGCTGGGCTTGTGCCGATAATACTCTTTTCAAATTCATACTTTTCAGAGATCTCTTTCTTTAAATGATCAATCTCCTTAATGAGTGAAGTCTTGTTGCGTGCGTTATTGATTGAGTTGAAAAGTCGCTCTTTTGTCTCGTGATCTTTCGATATGTAATCGTAAGCTCCCAACTTTAGCAACTCGACCGCAGTATGTATTTTCTCCTGAGCAGAGACAATGATGACGTTGATGTTAGGATCATGGCTTCTGATCTGGCCTAATACCTTTTCGCCAGGCATATCAGGTAAGGAATAATCAAGTGTAATAACAGCCGGGTTTTTATAGAGGTTTGCTAAACACTCCTTACCGGAGGTATAGTATTCTACTTCATAGTCAGGGTTAAGGCCAAGGACATAATTTAAAAACTTAGTGTAGGCAGGGTCATCTTCTACAACAAAAATCTTAACGGGGTCTTTTTCGTACATGTGGCTTGCAATTGAATCAGGTAAATATACAGGTCAAATCTCCAAGCGCAAAGTATAAACACCGGCTTATGCGGTAGACCCAGTGAGTTGTAGTATTGACTGAAGATAGTGGATATAAAAGTTTTGTATGCGGCAATATTTCATCAACTTTAATAACCAAGCCCACCAGCCCATGATTCCGGAATTTCAAAATCTCAAAGATGAGGAGATTGAGCTCTTGCTTAAAGCTCCAATCCTCGTCTGCATACTCATTGCCGGTGCCGATGGAAACATCGACCGCAAAGAAATTAAACAAGCGATATCGGTAGCGCAGAAACAGGGGAAAGGAAAGTCATCTTTGGTTGGATACTTCAAAGATTTGTCTCAGGATTTCGAAGATAAAATTAAGGTACTGATTCAAAGTTTTCCATATGAATCAACTCAACGCGCACCCTTGGTAATTGAAGAACTTGCTCAGATCAATACTTTGTGGAAGAAAATTGATCCAGTATTTTCAGCCGATTTTTATGAGATGTTACTCACCCTGGCTGAAAAAATTGCCACCTCTTCCGGAGGCCTATGGGGAATGAAAACGGTGGGGGCAGAGGAAGCCAAGTATATGAAGCTTCCGATGCTGACCAACCCGTCCCAAAAATAATTTTCAAGATCCTTTTAAAAAGCATCGAACGTAGTGAAGCAATTTTCATCTTTGCTTCTGGCTTGGTTTGAATTTGTATGGCATCAGAATCCTGGTTTGGCAGTTCAGTTGTTCCGTTTCGGTTAGTGTTTTTAATGTGGGCTGTATTCTATATAGAATATGTCCTCGGGTGGCCAATAAGCCAGTATGGAATTATTCCCCGCACATTCCAAGGTCTCATCGGGATTTTTACAGCACCTCTCATTCATGGTAATGTGCTTCACTTGGTTTCGAATACCATCCCCATGCTTTTTCTTGGGGCGATACTATTCTTCATTTATCCAAAGATCGGAGGTCAGGTATTCTTCCGTGCTTATTTCTGGACGAACATCCTGGTATGGATTTTTGCATTTCCTGGCAATCACATTGGCGCAAGTGGTGTTATCTATGCATTGGCTTTCTTTCTGATTTTCTTTGGTTTTTTTAGAAGAGATTTTATTTCCTTATTCATTTCAATCATTGTGATTCTGGTCTATGGTGGAGTGTTTTTTGGGATTTTCCCAGGTGATCCAACCATTTCATTTGAATCCCATTTGGCCGGTGCATTGGTCGGTATTGTTTCTGCGTTTACCTTTAGCAGCCAAAAGAAAGTGAGTTGAGATGGATGCGAACGTAAAGAAGATATTGACCGATCTGAAAGCAAAGAAGTATGCGCCAGTATACTTTCTACAAGGCGAAGAGGCTTTCTTCATCGATCTGATTTCCGATTACATTGAAGCCAATGTCTTGTCGGGTTCGGAGAAAGGATTTAATCAGGTGATTCTTTACGGCAAGGATGTTACCATGGCCGGAGTATTGACAAATGCGAGAAGGTTTCCGATGATGGCCGAAAGACAGGTAGTCATCGTAAAAGAAGCACAAGACATTCAAGACCTGAACAAAGAAATAGGAGGTAAGCTTTTACTCGATTACCTCACCAAGCAAGTACCGAGCACCGTGCTGGTATTTTGTCATAAGCACAAGAGCCTAGATAAGCGAAAGGAGCTTGGCAAGAAGATAGACCAGTTAGCAGTAACGGTCAATACAAAGAAACTCTACGACAATCAACTTCCTGAATTTGTTTCGGATTATATCAAAGAAAAGAAGATATCAGCAGATGATCGGGCCGTCCAGGCCTTGTGTGAATATGTAGGAAATGATCTACATCGACTGGGAAATGAGATTGACAAAATGATCATCTCCCTTGCTCCGGATGAAGGTATTAGTGTTGAGCGGGTGATGAACCAGGTTGGTGTGAGCAAAGAGTACAATATTTTTGAGCTACAAAAAGCGATCATTAATAACGATTCTTTGCTTGCCAATAAGATTGTGAACTACTTCGAAAGCAACACAAAGAAGAGTCCGATGATACCAGCCGTGGCTTATCTCTATTCGTTTTTCAGCAAGCTTCTCATCGCAAATCATCTTACAGATAAGAGTGAGAAAGGATTAGCTAGTGAGCTGAAAGTGAGCCCATATGCAGTTCGTGACTATAGCTTGGCTTTACGTAGATATTCATCGGCAAAAGTGATTGATAACATCTCGCACATCAAAGAAGCTGACTTAAAATTGAAAGGTGTAAACACCGGCACAAGTGATGATGGACAGATTTTTAGAGAACTCGTTTGGCGCATTATGGATCTGAGGTAACATCATTAATTCAATTCGAATTTGGACAATCACGCATTCGCATTGTACCTTTAAGTCCATGCTTTTGCAGCGGAAATATTTTTTAAACTTTTTTTTGGTTCTTTATTTGCAATATTTTTTTTGCATCGCTGTTTTAACCACAACGCTTACCCCCTTATAATGAACAGGTATATTGCCTTATGCTTTGTCGTTTTTTTTAGTGCACACGTTTTTGCCCAGGATCAGCTCTCGCAGAATAAGACCGAGAAACTTTATCAAAGAGGAGTGGACCTAGTTAACCACTCGAACTTTGGTGCAGCACGTGAAGCCTTCACTGAATTTCTTTCATTGTCATCGCCAACCGATTCACGAAGAGGTGAGGCTGAATATTATGTTGCGTTCAGCGCTCTGAGTCTTGGTCATAAAGATGGCGAAAGACTGATTGATGATTTTATTGATCACAATCCGTCAAGCCCTCGCGCTTCCACAGCCTTCTATGATTTGGCTACCTTCTTTTATGGTGAGGCAAACTACACGAAGGCTTCTCAGTATTATAAGAAAGTAAATTTCCCAGCCCTTACTGCCGATCAGCAAAGTCAGGGGCATTTTAAATGGGGATACAGTTACTTCAATCAGAAGAAATTGGATGAGGCATTGGAGCAATTCAACTTTGTGAAGAGGCAAAGTAATGCTTACGCACCGGCATCCAGTTATTATGCCGGGTTCATTGAGTATTCGAAAAGTCAGTTTGAGGAAGCTCTCTTTGATTTGAAGAAGGCAGAATCCAGTCCATCCTATGCCAGCATTGTCCCTTACCTCATCGCCAACATTTATTACAAGCAAGGCCGATACGATACATTGATTGAGTATGCCAATACCTTAAAAGGTAAGGATGTATCAAACACCAGTGATATAGCGATGCTTGTCGCAGAGGCTCAATACTTCAAGGGTGATTTCAAAAATGCAATACAGTCATATCAAAAGTATTTTGAGAGTAATGGTAAAACTGAAACGGGTTTGCTATTCAGAGCAGGTTATGCAAACTATGCTGCTGGCAATACAGAAAAAGGAATTGAATATTTAGATAAAGCTGCTGCGGCAAAGGACACGGTCAGTTATTACGCTTCCTACTATCTTGGCATTTTGTATTTGAAACAAGGCAACAAACCTTATGCACTCAATGCCTTTGATTATGCCAAGAAGAATCCAAAGGATAGTAAGCTGGCAGAAGAGAGTTCATTTCAGTTCGCGAAGGTATCCTATGATGCTGGCAAGCCGGATCAAGCTATTAACGAGTTTGAGCGATTTGTTACTACCTATCCTTCCAGTGTTCACACCAGTGAAGTAAAAGAACTCCTGGCCCAGGCCTATGTAAATGGAAATAACTTTAACAAAGCGATCGAATACATTGAAGCCCTTCCATCCCGAAGTCCGGTTTTGAATCAGGGATATCAGAAAGCTACTTATTTAAAAGGTGCCGAGCTCTTTAATAAGAATGAATATCCCGAGGCGGTTCAGTATTTTAACAAGTCGCTTGAGTTTCCGATTGATCCAAACTATGTAGCACTCGCTTCTTTCTGGAATGGAGAGACCTACTCTATTGGGAAAAAATATGAGGAGGCCGCTACTAATTACCTACGTGTGATTGGATTAGGAACTTCGGTAGATCCTGAAATTTTAATAAAGACTCGCTACGGTCTTGGTTATGCTTACTTCAATTTGCAGAACTATGATAAGGCTTTATTCAGCTTCAAAGAGTTTGTGAATAAAGGAAATAAATCAACTGCGAATTATGCTGATGGCATTGTCCGTCTCGGTGATTGTTATTATGTGAGCAAACAATATGACGAAGCACTAGCTCAATATAACAAAGCAAAAGCATTTGGTTCGGTTGATAATGATTATGTGCTCATGCAATCGGCTGTGATCTATGGTATTCAGCGAAAGTATACTGAAGCGCGAAATCAATTTGCTGAATTGGTGAAGAGTTATCCAAAATCGCAATATCGTGCCGAGGCTATGTTTCAACGAGGCCAGTTTGAAATTGAACAAGGTAATTACCAGGCGGCTGTCGATGCCTTCACCCAGTTGATCAGAGATGGAGGTAATTCTAAATTCTTACCGTATGCCTTTATAAGACGTGGTGCTGCGTCATTCAACCTGAAGCAATACGATAAAACCATCAGCGACTATCAAGCGGTTATTCAACAATTTCCAAATCACCCCGCAGCGCAAGAAGCCCTCCTTCCTTTACAGGAAGCACTCAACACTGCTGGTCGCTCAAGTGAATTTGATAAGTACATCGCACTTATAGAGAAGGCCAATCCTAACAATTCAAGTTTAGAAGGATTGAAATACGAAACGGCTAAAAACATCTACTTCGATCAGCAATATGAAAAAGCAATTGTTAGTTTGAATAATTTCCTGACATCATACCCTGAGACTGCAAAAGCGCAGGAAGCAAAATATTACATCGCAGAATCTCAATATCGCTTGCGCGAGTATGACAAAGCAATGGCAATTTATAAGGAGCTAAATAATGATGTGACCTTCGCCATGGGAAGTAAGGTAGTCGCTCGCATTGCTGAGATCGAATTTAAAACAGGAAAGTATAATGATGGTGTTGCTTCGTTCCATCGATTGGAGAAGTTGGCTACGAACAAGAAGGAACAGTATAATGCCTGGTCTGGTTTGATGGAGACTTTTTATTTACTCACACAATATGATTCAGCAGATGTTTATGCTCACATCATTCTTGAGCGCGGAAACATCAATACCGGTTCACAAAATAAGGCGTCATTATATTTGGGTAAGACAGCCATGGCGCGTGGAGATTATGAAGGAGCAAAGGATGAGTTCCTTAATACATTAAATGCTGCTCGCGATGAATACGGAGCGGAAGCAAAGTACTTGGTAGCGCAGATATTCACGACTAAGAAAGAGTACAAGCAGAGCAATGAAACATTGATGAGTCTGAATAATGATTTTGCTGCTTACGAAAACTGGGTGGGTAAATCCTATTTGCTACTGGCTGACAACTTTATTGCTATGGAAGACGTCTTTCAGGCAAGGGCAACCTTGCAATCGCTCATCGATCACTTCCCTCAACAAGCTGTAAAGGATGAAGCGAATAAGAAATTGAATCAGCTTGATCAACAAGAGAAAGACAAGCAAGAGAAAATAGAAGCCGATACAACTGATAATAATCGTTAATCATTTTTTGCGATGAGACTAAAGAATAATATTCAATTCAATACAAAAAATAGAAACCATTCAGGGTTGCTGCTTTTGATTTTGTCTATCACTATCACTATACTGTTTCTTCCTTCTGCTGGCAAAGCACAGGATCAAAAGTGGGAGGAGGGAGGAAAAATCGAATCAGTAGAAATTGAAATCGTAAAGCCACGGGAAATTACCTTACCAAAAGCCAACCGTAATTTTGAGAAGATAGCACCGCGCCCATCAGAGCCAATCAAGCCACCGATTACCTATGACTTCCGATCTTTTAATTTCCAGGCACCGCAGGTAAATCCATTGGTGAAGCCGTTGAAGCTGAAGGCAGAAAGTAAATCAAATGTGTACGGAGGATATGTTCGCGCTGGCTTTGGTAATTATGTTTCGCCACTTCTTGAAGGCTACATTAAC
Organism: Chryseolinea sp.; assembly: GCA_039930485.1. Taxonomy (GTDB): domain Bacteria; phylum Bacteroidota; class Bacteroidia; order Cytophagales; family Cyclobacteriaceae; genus Chryseolinea. Next base: position 1,555 of record JBDTTT010000115.1, on the reverse strand, counting down.
TCAACACGTGATAAGAATAAATTAATCGGTGCACATGTTTATTGGAATGGTTCGGATAATGGACCTGTGGATGGAAAAAAATCAGGAAGTGGCTCGTCTGGTGTTTCATTATATGGAAAATCATTCAGCGATAATATTGCGATTTCAGGTAATGCGGGATTCTCCAATCGGTCAACTCATTTCTATGGTTATGTTCCAGGCACTGATGTTGACGCGAAATCCATCAAACAATCATACAATCTCTTAAAGCTTTCAGCCGCATTAGAGAATACCAAGAATTCTGATTTTAAATATCAGTTAGGAGCAGGCTTTAGTTACTTGTCAGATAAGTACGATGCTAGAGAAACCGAGGTTGATTTAGGTTTCAAGTCTTCGTATGATTTAACAGAAGAATCTCAAATCAACATAAAAGCAGATTACATTATTCTCAGTCGCAAAGATTCTGCGATAGAAGCGAAGCCTCGAAATCTTTTTATGGTGACACCTAATTATGCGTTTACACCAATCGAAAATTTAAAACTCAGTGTTGGTTTTGTTGCTGCTTTTGAGAACGATACGATCGATTCAAAGAGCACCCATCTTTATCCGGACGTAAAAGCATCGTATCCACTTAACCCCTCCCTGGACGTTGTAGCTTCATTAACCGGAGGAATTGAAAAGGTGTCTTTGCAATCGCTCTCCAATGAAAATTTATGGCTTAACTCCAATATCGATGTATTCCATACCAACAAGGTATTTGATTTTAGTGTTGGCTTGAATGCTCGTCTTGGCAACAAAGTAGCGGCCTATGGAGGATTATCGTTTGCCAATTTAAAGAACTGGTACTATTACCAGAATTCAGAAAAGAATCAGGCAAAGTTTGATGTTGTCTATGATAAGGATGGTATTATGCGTACGAACTTTTATGTAGCATTAAGTTATGCCCAATCCGAGTTTGCCAAGTTTATGGTGCGTGGAGATTATTATGGATATAGTTCAGCAGCCGTACTGCATCGGCCAACGTATAAGCTTACGGCCAACGGATCATACAACCTGTATCAGAAGTTTATTTTCAGTGCCGATCTGATTGCGCAAGGAGGAATGAAAGCGGTTGATCCAGTGACAGATAAATCAGTTAAGCTCAGTGGAGCCTTTGACTTGAATTTCAAAACGGAATATCTATTCTCAGAGAGTTTCTCAGCCTTCATTCAGTTGAACAACATCGCGGGCAACAAGTACCCGGTGTTTCTTAACTATCCGGTAAGAGGCTTTCAAGTAATGGCTGGAATAACATGGAGCTTCTAATGAGCCCAGTAACATCAGCTTCCGTAAACGCTTGTATCCGTGAAATTTTAGCTTATTTTTGTATAATTACCTTGTTCCTCACACTTTAACAACCCGGACATGGCCCGAAGAAAAAAGCAAAACGAAGAATCTGAAAATCTTAACAATACTACCAACGAGTCGGATGATACCTTTGGTCTTCCTGAAATAGAGTACGAGCCGCTTAAGCGTGATGAGCCTGTAGCAGAAGAACCAAGAGTAATCGAAGCGGTTGCAGAAGAAACGCCTTCGT
>JBDTTT010000114.1:0-17528 GCA_039930485.1 Chryseolinea sp. | reverse complement strand
GCGGCAGCAGATAAATTGTTTCCATCGATTTTCAAAAAGGAAAATAAATTAGGTGTACCTGTGGTTGGTTTGGCTGGTTCAAGTGTTTTGGTCTCATTTGTTATGCTGATGAATTTTAGTCACAGCCTGGCGGATACATATCAGTTCATCATTTTACTTTCAACAATGACGGTCCTCGTACCGTATCTTTTTTCTGCTGTTTCGTATGCGATTCTTGCTGTGCGATCGAATAATTTAAAATGGAATAACAGTGTGAAGCTCGGGATTGCCATGCTGGCCTTTTTGTATTCCATGTGGGCCGTGGGTGGTTCAGGTGAAGAAACGGTGTACTGGGGATTTTTACTCCTCATGGCCGGAGTTCCCTTTTACGGTTGGAGTAAAATGAGGAACCCTTAAGGGCTATTCTTCGTGAACCTTGGTGCCTTAGAGCCTTCGTGGCAAAAGAGTGCACGTTAAAATAGGCCACAAAGACACAAGGTCACAAAGAGACACAAAGGAAATCAATCAATAATCAATACTTGAAATATGAAACTTACTTGTCAGTCAGAATATGGAGCGTTGCAGAGTGTGTTCATCAAGAAAGCAGCAGATGCTTTTATCGATCAGGAAACAACTGCGCGTGAATGGAAGTCACTTAATTTTCTAAGTGAACCAAATGACAAAGCAGCACAGCAAGAATCAGAACAGTTTGAAGAACTTCTGAATAAGAATGGTTCAGAAATAAAATTCTTTTCGAAAGATGTTTCACTTACAATGGACTCCATTTATTGTCGCGATGCCAGCATTGCTACAGATAAGGGAATGATCATTTGCAACATGGGTAAGCCTGCACGAAAAAATGAACCCACTGCCGCAGCTAAAGTTTACACCGAATTGAGCATTCCAATTCTAGGCACAATCAAATCACCTGGAACTGTTGAAGGTGGTGACGTTGCATGGCTTGATCCGAAGACCCTGGCTGTCGGACGAACGTACCGCACAAATGATGAAGGCATCCGTCAGCTTCGTGAAATGCTAGAGCTTTCTGGTGTTCAGGTGTTAGTAGTGCATCTACCACATTATAAAGGACCATCGGATGTATTTCATTTGATGTCAATTTTTAGTCCGGTAGATAAAGACCTTGCGGTTGTGTATTCACCACTGATGCCAATTGTTTTTCGGGAGGAACTAATTAGTCGTGGTTATGGATTGATTGAAGTACCTGACGAAGAATTTGAATCGATGGGATGTAATGTCCTTGCCATTGCTCCACGGAAGTGTATGATGATGAAAGGCAATGCAATTACGAAGCAAAGAATCCTCGATGCGGGTTGTGAAGTAATCGAATACGAAGGACAAGAGATCAGTTATAAAGGTGGAGGAGGACCAACCTGCCTTACACGACCTATGTGGAGAAGGATTGATGACTAGCAATGAATTGTAATGATATGTAGTTCATAGTTTAAAACATCGGCTACATATTCATTATAATAATTTGCTACTCAATTAGGCAAAGCAAATGCTATATATGCATCACCCGATTTTGTCCCCAACTTCCCACCACCACAGGCAATTACGAGATATTGTTTGCCATTCAATTCATAAATGGCAGGCGTAGCAAAAGCAGGAGCAGGCAATGTATATTCCCATACTAATTTTCCATTGGCTTTGTTGAAGGCACGCAGCTTTCCATCACGTGAAGCGCCAATGAATACAAGTCCTCCAGCAGTTACCACAGGGCCTCCGTAATTTTCTGTTCCGGTAGGAGGAATGCCTTTCGCTTTTAGGTTGGCATATTCACCCAACGTTGTTTTCCAGACAAACTCACCCGTATTTAAGTTGATGGCATTTAGTGTTCCCCATGGCGGACTAATCGCTGGGTATCCTTCCGGACTTAAGAATTTTGTATATCCTGTAAGTTTATAAGGCATAAAGTTCGCGCTATCGATTTTAACTTCACCACCATCAAATTCTTTTTTCTGATCGGTTTTGATATCAAGTATGAACGAAGCAATTGCATTCTTACCGTTGTCTGAAATATGTTTGAAGGCTGGCATCATTCTGCGTCCGCTATTAACGAGTGTTAAGAAATCTTCTTTCTTGTATTTTGATTGGATGTTGACCAGTGTAGGATTGTTACCTGTTCCTTTTCGATCTGCACCGTGACATGCCGAACAGTTTTGTTTATATAAACGCTCACCGGCCTGAAGCCAGGATTCTTTTTTCGGTTGTTCCATTTTGTTTTCTCTCATCTCCATGATCCAGGCCATCTCGTTGGCGTTTACATATAAGATTCCAGTCTTTGGATCAAATGCGGGACCTCCCCACTCCCCACCACCATCATATCCCGGAAAAACAAGAGAAGGTATTTTTCCCGGAGGTGTGTACATGTGGTTGTGTCTGTAGCGCTTTAGAGTATTGGTTAATCTTTCTTTTACACTGTCATCTAAATATGGATTGATGTCATTGTCTGTTAAATGCTGACGAACAAAAGGAATTGGCTTTTGTGGAATAGGTTGTGTTGGCCAAACTTCTTCTCCGTCAAGATCGCTTGTGGTATCAACACGAGTTTCAATAATATCGAATACCGGGTTTCCATTCTCGCGTTCGAATACATAGACCATTCCGTTCTTTGTGGTTTGTGCTACAGCATCCAGTTGCTTTCCATTTTTGTTAATAGTGATGAGTGAAGGAGGTGTTGGCAAATCTTTATCCCACAAATCATGATGCACGAATTGATAATGCCAGATGTATTTTCCGGTTGCAGCATCCAGTGCGAGCAGGCAGTTGGCAAATAAGTTTGAACCTTTGCGTTTGCCTCCGTAAAAATCGTAAGCTGCTGATCCGGTGGGAGCGAAGAGTATTCCTCTTTTCTCATCCAATGAAAATCCACTCCATGTATTGGCTCCACCCATGTGTTTCCAGGCATCTTTGTCTTGCCACGTTTCATAGCCCAGCTCACCCGGTTGAGGAATCGTATGAAATATCCACTGAAGTTTTCCGGTCAATACATCGAAGGCTCTGATATGACCGGGAGCAGAGGGTGGTGCTTCGTCTACTCTTGTACCGAGTATGATCAGGTTTTTATAAATAACTCCTGGAGACGTATTCACAACAAACAAATCTTTTACATCACGATCAAGTCCTTCATGCAAATCGACCGAACCGTTTGTACCAAAAGATGGAATGGGCTTTCCGGTATTGGCATCAATAGCATAGGTATTCGAACCTGCTGTGAAGAAAATGCGCTTATCCTCTTTGCCATCGGTCCAGTATGCCACACCACGACTGTTGATCATGATGTGTTGATACATCGGATTGATTTCCGATATCGATTTTGAATTGGAATCAAATACCCATTTCTCTTTTCCGGTTAGCGCATCAACAGCAAACAGCTTCATCTGCGGTCCTACACCATATAAAACACCATCCACCATAATTGGATTACATTGTATCTGTGAACCGTATACGGTATCTGCATCACCGGTATGATATGTCCATGCTACCTGCAATTGACTCACATTATTCGTATCAATCTGGGTGAGCGAAGAATACTTCATTGCTTCCTTTCCACCGTTGTAAACTTCCCATGATTTGTATTCTTTATCTGAATTACTACACGAGAGCAACAAGATCAAACAGGACGTAAGAATACCACCGTTCAGAAAGGGCTTGGAATTTTTCATGGGTTGTAGTTAGAGTAAATAAAAATAAGGAATTAAAGTGAATGCAGAAGCATCTCTTATTTCAGAGGTACAAGGTTTTTACGAATCTGTTTTCAATTCAATAAATTAATGGTTACTTGCTTTGCATACGTCACCACTTGATTCGTTTTATCCAATGAAAAAATTATTCATCGTATTCACCCTTATTCTTTTCATCTCTGATACTTCAGCACAGATTAAAAATAGTTCCGGTAATCCTATATTCTCAGGGTGGTATGCAGATCCGGAAGGAATCATTATCAAGAACAAATTCTGGATTTACCCAACCTATTCTGCTCCCTATGATGAGCAGGTTTTTATGGATGCCTTTTCTTCAACCGACCTTATCACATGGACTAAGCATTCACGAATCATTGATACAACTTCAGTAAAGTGGGCGAAGAAAGCGATGTGGGCTCCGGCTATTGTGGAGAAGGATGGAAAATACTTTTTATTCTTTGGGGCCAATGATGTTCATGAAGGTGAAGTTGGTGGTATTGGTGTAGCAGTTGCCAAACAACCACAAGGTCCGTTTAAAGACCTTCTCGGAAAACCACTTATTAATGAAATAAAAAACGGTGCTCAGCCCATCGATCAGTTTGTGTTTAAGGATAAGGATGGTCAGTACTATATGATTTACGGAGGATGGGGACATTGTAACATCATTAAACTAAAGAATGATTTCACCGGATTTGTTCCACATAGTGATGGCACAACATTTAAAGAGATCACACCAAAAGATTATGTAGAAGGTCCCATCATGTTTATCCGAAACAACAAATATTATTTCATGTGGTCAGAAGGAGGATGGGGAGGACCGAATTACAAAGTAGCTTATGCTATTTCAGATTCTATGTTCGGTCCCTTCGAAAGAATTGGAACCGTATTGCAACAAGATGCCACGGTTGCCACAGGAGCGGGTCATCATTCCGTTATGAAACATCCAACAAAAGATCTGTGGTACATTGTCTATCATCGCAGACCATTAGGAGAAACAGATGCCAATCATCGTGTTACCTGTATTGACGAAATGCAATTCGATGAAAATGGATTTATCAAACCCGTGAAGATTACAGTTGAAGGAGTAAAGAAACAGACTTTGAAATAGGCGAGTTAAATTCTCTTTGTGAACCTTAGTGACTTGGTGTCTTTGTGGCGTACTTTCTTTTTGCCACCAAGACACTAGGACACAATGAAGGCACGATTTTAAAATGCATTTAGCCCCAGCGGGGCTACCTATTTGTAGAGCTGGGTTTCAACCCAGCGTTTTGAATTTGGTATTGTGATTGTGCCATAGGAAAATGGTGATCAACCTTCTCATGTTCTGGCACACATCGATGCTCTTCGATCTGGCGTTGTGCACATGCGCCAAGGTCTACTGGAATCTTAATTACATACCGAATGTGGCGCAAAATTGGGATTGATATATGACCCCCGACTTTGTCGGGGGCTACAAAGAGGTAACCCCGCTGGGGCTAAATTACTTGATGATTTATTTTAATGTTGACGTAAATGAATACGAACCTGAACCCACTTTCATTACTGCATAACCATTCTCATACCGTATCACTTTAACTTCTTTACCTTCTTCAATTACGGGCGAATTCTCTTTGCTTCTGATCCAAACTTCTGCTGTTGTATTCGCTGGAATAGAAATGCTTAATGAATATTTTCCATTCTCTATCTTCCATTCACTGCTGATTTTTCCTTTTACGGATTGATAGCTTCCTTTCGCCCACGTTAAATCACCTGCAGGTTGTGGCTTGATGATAATTTTTTCAAAACCCGGTGTTGCTGGATTGATGCCTAACAATGACCGATAAAACCATTCATCAATCGATCCGAACATCGGATGATTTTGAGATGGTGCATTATCCGGATACTCCCATGTTTCCCACAATGTTGTTGCACCTTTTGAAAGCATGTATCCCCATCCCGGAAAATCTTTTTGATTGGCAATGGTGTACGCTACTTCATTTTGATTTTGTTCGCGCAGCACATCAAACATCATCATCACACCAAAGATGCCAGACGACACATGATTCTCGTGGCGCGTAAATTCATTCATCAATACATCAAAGCTTAACTCTTTTTCAGGTGAGAGATTGTACCACAACGCAAAGAGTTGTGCTGATTGAGTTCCATTATCAAATCGGCCGGTTCCTGGCACAAGATATTTCTGAACGATTCTTTCTTTTATCTGCTGCGATAGTTTGGCGTATTGAATGGAGTCCTCTTTTTTTTCTAAGATTCCTGCAAACTCTGATGCAAGCAATGCATGATGATAATAAAATGCTGATGCTGTAAACGCTTCCGGTTTTGGATCGAGTGCTTCATGATCACTGATGTCCCAATGAAATAATCCATCAACCGCTTTCGCTTGAAGAAAAATCATTTGCTTTTGAAAGGCTTGGTAGTTATCGGTTATTATTTTCTTGTCACCATAAAAAGTGTAGAGCTGTTTTTGCAAATAGGGGAAAGCAAGTTCCCAACCGAGCGGACCAGATCCATCACCATATCCACGATCTTCAATACCATAATAGGGTGCAGTCTCTGTGATGCCACCTTCTGGTCTTTGTTCGTTGGCAAAATCGCGAACAGCTTTGCGATAGAAGTTGGCCATGTCAAAATTATAGATGAAGGAGTTAGCGGTAACTACAAGGTCAGCGCCATATCCCATCTTCTCTCTTCCCGGACAATCACTCTGCACACTGAATACATTGCTTAAGAATGTCCAGTTGATAGCAGTGTGAACCTGATTGAACATTTCATTTGAACAAGAAAACTCACCTGCAATAGGAAGATCAGTATTCATGCGTAAACCTTCAATTGAATTTATACCCAATTTACCCGGCCAACCTGTAACTTCAATGTATCGAAAGCCATGAAATGTAAATCGAGGTGACCATATTTCTGTTCCTTTTCCTTTTAGAGTGTATCGATCTTCCTGCCATGCAGTAGCAGGTGATCCTGGTCCTCCGTTCACATGCCAGATTTCTTTTATCTGCCCAGCAACCGTTGTTAAATAATTCAATGTTCCATCCGGATGAATATTCTCACCATACTTTAATTTGATTTGCGTTCCCGCTTTACCTTTTACTTTTATGCGAGCAACACCCGCAAAGTTTTGTCCCATGTCGACAAGATAAATTCCAGAAGAAATTTCTTTAGCACTAATGGGTTTTATTACTTTTGTAATACGAATAGGAGATTGCATTTGTACAGTCAACTCTCCTGAAGGACCTTGTGCCTTCGCAGCACTCTTCCAGTTTTTAGTATTGACTTGAGAAGTTAACCAATCAGCTTGTTCCAATCGAGCATCATAATGTTCTCCGAGATAAACATTGTTACGTACCACCGGACCGGGCGCTGTTTGCCAACTCTCATCGGTAAGAATATTTTCTTCAGTGCCATCAGTATAACGAATATGAATTTCAGCCTTCACACAAGGCCTTCCTGTTTCCTGAACATCACGCAGATTAAACCTCGAAAACATTTTTAATGGAAGTGGATTAAACCATCCATTGCCCAACATAATTCCTCCTACATTCTCTCCTTCTTTTAAAAATGAAGTAACGTCATGCACAGTATACAACACTTCTTTCTTGTAGGTTGTCCAGCCAGGATCCAGGAATTGATCTCCGATTTTCTTACCATTTAAATATGCTTCATAGTATCCGAGACCAGCAATGTACAATCGTGCTGATTGAATTTTCTTTTTTGCAGTAAACGATTTTCGAAACAAAGGCATGCGATCGTCTTTGTAAAAATCTTCATCTCGTTCAAATTGTTTACTACCATCTCCAATCCAGCTCGCTTTCCAATCCGAAGAGCGGAGCATTGCCATTTCAAATGTTGCAACTTCACTCCAGTTTGATGCTTCTCCTTTTTCATCAAATGAACGAACACGCCAAAAGTATTTTATGAAGGATTGTAGTTCCTTACCATTGTACTCGATGTGTGTGTTTCGAGTCGATGGTATTGCGGAATTCCACTGTGATCCCTTGCCCGAATTGACATCACTTATATTATCGCTTACAATAATTTCATACGCACTCTGATGCTGATCTTTCCCCTCTAAAATAAATTGCCAACTGAATCGTGGATGAGCAACATCAATACCCAATGGATTGCTTTTATATTCACAAGTCAGTGATGTAGGCTGTAAAGCACCAAACGCAAAACCAGAAAGCGAAAGAAATAGAATCGTAAAGATGTATTTCATAGTCGAAGATTAAATCAACTCCAGAAAAGAGTTTTATAATAATGTAAGGAATAATCTACTCTTAATTCTTTGAACGAACAACCTCGAACCTTGAACTTTAAACCTTGAACCTTCTTAAAGCCATCCATTACTCTTCAACCAATCCCTGCAGTTATCCATCCAGCGCTCATCCGTGGTTTTGTTGATCATTCCAAAACCATGTCCTCCTTTTTGATAGATATGCATTTCGGCCGGTACTTTGTTTTTTATCAGGGCCTGGTAGAATACAATGCTGTTCTCTGATTTAACAGCATCATCATCACTGGCATGAACAAGAAAGGTGGGAGGTGTTTGTTTCGTTACCTGAAGTTCATTTGAGTAGAGTTGCACTTTTTCACGTGCGGGTTGTTTGCCGAGAAGTTGATCGCGTGAGCCCATGTGTCCTACATCATGACGGAAGCTGATCACTGGGTATATCAGAATCATAAAGTCAGGACGGAGGTTTATATTTTTATCATTAGGAATCGAAGAAGTTTTAAAATGCGTTCCGGCAGTAGAAGCTAAATGTCCACCTGCAGAAAATCCCATAATGCCAAGGCGATTCGGATTAATATTCCATTCCTTTGCGCGCTCGCGAACAATCTTAATGGCTTGTTGAGCATCTTGCAGCGGACCGATCTCTTTCACTTTCATAGTAGTATCGTTTGGTATGCGATACTTTAAAACAAAAACCGTTACACCCATTTCATTGAATGCTTCAGCAACATCATTTCCTTCATGACCGGAAGCATTCACCCAATATCCGCCACCTGGACAAATAATCACAGCCGTGCCATTTGCTTTTACTTTTGTCGGTTGAAATATGGTAAGCGTTGGTATTGAAATTCTGCTGACGATGGTAATGCCATCGCGCTGCTCTGTTTTCTCTTTGTTTGATCCTGGTTTGCTATTGGGTATAGTGCCGCTATATAAAGGAATTGTAGTTTGAGCCGTAACAGGTGACATCAGGACGATGAAGCTAAGTTGGAGGATTTTGTTTTTCATAGTGGCGACTAAAATAGTGAAATAATATCAGAGCTTTGGGGCAAGCCACAAGAATCCTGCTGTGAGAATAAAGAGTAAGTAAAAGTAAATAGGATCCACCATTTTAGATTCCATGAGTTTCTCTGAGGGTATTGCTTCTAAAGCATGACTTAATACCTGGTTCGCTTTAATCTGCTGCGCAACAGTAATTGATTTCCATTCCTGTGCTTTCGATACATAATAATAGTGAAAAGCATCCTGCACGTGTATCATGTGCCATCCTGCTTCTGCTGCCCACATACGACCATGCCACACATCATCAAGCATTACATTTTCCTGAAGTGGTATTTGAATACTATCGGCAACAAGCACTGGATTTTCAACGGAAGAAATAATCTCAAAGTCGATTGGGTCATCCTGATAAACAGGGAATGATGTATTGATTTTAATTTTAGATAATGAAATGTTGTGCATGGAAATGTTTTCGATCACAGGCGACCAAAGATTGGAATAGCTAATTGAATCTCCTGTTAAGGTAAGTTGATACGTCTTTTGCAAAAACTGAAATCCGATTTTACCTAATCCTTGATTCTTATATCCGGAGAGTATTCCACTTTTGTTTTCAACAATTGATTTTACAGACGAAGATTCATTAACTCGATAGGGCAACGCAGGAAGAGCAAAGGATGTTTTAGTAACGACTAAACTCGCTGTATCGCTTTTAATCTTCTGCACTTGAAATGGAAAGAAGTTAATTCTCCCTTTCGTTTCTTTTGATGGATCTACATTTAACATCAATATCCCCAAACCATTTTGAATGCTTTCATGAAGGACAGTTTGTTCAGATGCTGATAATGTTTTCAATTCGTTTGCATCCAACATCACCAAATCAAAACGATTAAGTAGTTCGCTTGTCAGGCGATTAAATTGTTGAGAAGGTAGATTGCCATATTCAAATCTGAAATTGTTTTTCGAAAGTTGATAACGCAATACAAGCTGATGTCCTTTTGCTGTAAGGAAATTCTTTAAATACTGCGTTTCGAAAGTAGGATAGGATTGAAGGAAAAGAATTCTCAACGGCTTTGACTCTTCAATATGTAAAGGAAGGATTTCGCTTGATGTATTTCCATCTGTTTTCTTCAGAATCAATTCATACGATACATTCCCGCTTTGCTTAGGCTGGAATGTGAGCTGAAAAGGCTGATCACCTGTTTTCTCTATTAATATAGAGTCTTCCCTGCCAGCCGGTCCTTTCAGCACAATCCTGGTTTTACCCGACTCATTATAATAGAGTCCATTGATTGTGTTCTTTCTGTTCGCCAGTATAGATTCATCAATGACTAATTGCGTGATACCTTCTGTTTTATCTGATGAAATAAATTGAAATGTTTTGTGCTCTAACAAATCCAGTGCATGATTTGGTAAACCTTCTCCAATCACAAACTGAATATCATCTTGTATGGTAGGCAGTTCTGAATAGGAGAGTGGCTTCGATCCTTTGTAGGACTTTGCTCCTTCAATATGTTTTAGAGTCGCACTGCTATTGAGTAGGAGAAGACTATCTACTTTCGTCTGATCATAATTTGGAGTTAATAGAATTACAGAAGATGACTTCTCAACTTCATAAGCCGGTTGTAAGATTAAACCAGCCAACGCCAGTATCATCAAACAAACAGACATGATTCGCAAAACACGAAGCGATTGTTTTCTTCTCCATTCCAACCAAATGAAAAACACATTCAGCAGCAACAGTGCTGAGACTACAAGTCCGATGGGAAGAAGTGAATTGAATACCATCATTCCCGGTTAGCTAAGATATCATCAGTAAAAGGAATTATCCCAAAAAAGACTCCCCTGTATTCCTCTGCGTCCCTGCGCCTCTGCGGTAAAACTTCACCCACCATATTAATTTCTCAATGCTTCAAGGTTCCTAATAAACGACTGATCAATCGCATGCAAACTTTGTTGTGTGGATTGTGGTGATGTTGTCTCATTCGGCAACACATTCCAAAATGCCTTTCTGATTTCTTTTAATGCTTCTACTTTCTTTTCGGCTTCAATTTTATTTTCGGTAAGCGCAGTAATCAGCGACAAGCTCTTTAAATACTTTCCGGGTTGATTCAGCGCAACAACCGATAATTCCTGCCCAGCTTTTAAGAATTGATTTTTCTGTGCAGATGTAATGGTGATCGTTTTTTGCTGAAGCAATTTCTCAATCACTAAAACAGCTTGCTTAATGTTGGGATAGACATTCATCTTTTCCTTTTGGTATTGAGCAGAGGAATTTTCAATCTCTGTCAAATCTCCCGTCAATCGTTTCTCTTCTTTTAATGGAGGCGGATCAAATCCTGTTCGGTGTACATATACTCTTGAATCCTGACTAATCTCTTTTAATAACTTCAGCGCCTTGTATTGATACGGCAATGATTTCTCAGGCTGGTACAAACGCAGATACAATTCAGCATCCCACATAATCGTGAGGGCTGCTTTTAGTTTGGCTTTGATGGATTGGGTGAAGAAGGTAGCTTCCTCTTCATCATCGTGCGTGTGTTTAAAGTCTGCAAGCGGATCTTCCTTTGCATTCGGATCAGCTTTGTCTCCATGATCGTGTCCTGCTTCAGCTGTCTTTTTATCCGCTACCAGATTGTGCTCATTCTCTTCATCATGCACATGACCGAAGTTCTTCACTACATCTTCGTGCGAATTATTATCTCCTCCTTCGGCAGATGCAGAACTTTGTGCAATACCGGTTTCAAATTCCTCGCCCATAAATTCTCCATACTTCAGTCGCAGTACCTTCTGATCGTATCCCAACTCATTGCTTTTAAAATTGAAAGCTTCTTTAGTGATCTGCTTTTTATCTTTCAACAATTTCTCCGAGTCAATAATAATCTGCCGCTGACTCCTGAAATACTCCGGCATCAAATCAACACCCAAGCCAGCATCAACAGAAGTTTCTTGTTGCGCTGTATCTTGCAAAGCAATGAAGAATGTCTCTGTTCGATTGTGCCCCGCAATTGGAGTTTTATTATCAAATGCCTCAATATAAAAATAGAGCTCATCCCCAGGCTCCAACCCAAGCTTGATCAAATCAATCACCCTCGTCACTCGTACCTCCTTACCTTGTACCTTGACTGGTGTATCAAAGAATAATTTCTCTTCCCTGAACTTCACCGACTCACCACTTCCTTTACTTACGGTAGCAATAATGTGCGCCTGACTAATACTATAATCATCGGCCAACACTGACTTCAAATTGATTTGCAGTTTATCCGTTGCAGCGAGTTCGGTAAACTGATTTAAGTTCTCTACTGCAATAGTAGGTGGCAGATCTTTTACAATTTCTATTTTATAGAAGTCAGAATACTGTCTTCCTTTTGCATCGCTCCAGACCAGTTGATAAAATCCCGATTCAGTAAACGATCTTTCCAATACATATCCGTTTCCAGAGGCTTTCAAGTTCACACTGTCTTTTCCGGAGAAAATAATCTTATGATCTACTACTTCTCCTTCAAACACAATTTTCCACTGCACCTTGCTTCCTTCTGCAATTTTAATATCTGCATTACTGGTTACTGATTTCTGAAGCGCTGTGTATGCTGGTGGCGTAATGCCAACCATAATACTTTTGATAAATGCGGGCAAGTTTTCTGTAATCTTGCTCTCTTGTATACTTTCTTTTGGCAAAGCGATTTTTTCTGTACCAGGCAATGTGAATGAACTCAGTCCTACATAAACAACAATACTCAATACAAAGAGGAGCGAAGCCTGACCTATCTTATTCGGTAATTTGATGTTGGGATATAGTTGTTCGAACTGTTCAGTGTTTCGTAGCTTCTGAAGTTGTTGTAGAGGGGTGAGCTTTCTATCGTCCATCAAAAGTAAATCGCTACTCTCCTCCAACTGTGGATAGCGTTGATTCATATACGAAACCAGTTCCGCTTCTCCGACTTTAAAAATCTTCAACTGAATACTTCGGATCATAAAGAAGAGTACCCCCGCACCAATAGAAAGAACATAGGTAGGTATGGTCTCCAACGAAAACACATGACTAATCCCAAGCACAACCAGATTAAAAGAAAACGCAAGCAAGCATACCTCTGTCAACCGAACCAACTTGTAGCGTTGCTTCAGGCGATGCAGAAAATATAGTGACGGATTCGTACTCATTGATTTCGTTTAAAGGTCAGGATGCGTTCGATCAACAATGAGATTAGAATCAGTACTACTAAATATTGAACAGCATTATTTGTACTGGCTGTCGTCAGACTTTCATTTCCTTGCACATCTGCTGATGACCACAATTCCTTTTCAGGTAATGCACGTCTGTCAAATTTATCTGCACGTTGTTGTGCTTTATCTTTTGGAAGCAGGATAGAAGCGAGTTGTAATGCGAGGTTATCAGCAATGGCATTTTCCTGATCAAGTCGTTTACTTATCAACCAACCTTTATCTGATAATGTGAGCAACTCGTTAGTAAATTCATTTCTGGAGTATGCAATGCCGTTCGTATTCTCTGTCTTTGGAAATTCATTCTCCGAAAGCCATACAATCCAATCCGTCTTATCATTATTCCATTTAGCTGCATCACTTGTTTTAATATTCAAAACACAAGGCAATGTTTGATCAACTGCTTTCAGTGCAGCGATAATAATTTCTTTATCGGATTCAAACTTCGCATCGCTATAAACAGAAATTGAAATGGTGTCCTGATTCTGTAGGAGCGCCTTCTCTTCTTCGTTCAAGGTCTCACCTCGTACCTCGTACCTCGCAAACCTCGTACCTCCAAAATCCGTTTTTCCTTTTCGAAGTAAAACTGAATCAGATGAAAGTTGAATGGCAGTCAATGTAAACTCCGCTGGCTTCGGACTTTTTGAAATCCATTGTATGTTATCAGATAACGTTGTTCGCTTACCTTTAAATCGATTGGCATAATTATATGAAAGCACCACGATCTGTTTCGCTTGTCCTCTCTTCAACGATTCAACCAACGATCCATAATTCATCGAAGCATTTGTCGCTGCACTATCTTTTAACAACGGAAAATCTTTTGCCAGCCACCTCAACTCAAATCCTTTCTGCTCTAAACTATCCACCAAAGTCTTGGAGTCTTTCTCTTTCTCCATTCCACGCTCTATCACTAACCAGTTTGTGTCTCCAGATTTGGAATTCGTAAAACTCATTCCACTCAACAACAAAACAATTAAAGTAATCAGCAAACATCTTAAGGCGAGCAACACAAATTCATTCAACCTAATATTTCGAAATTGCCGTGTACTGGTTTCCTCCAAATGGCGAATGCTTCCAACACGTATTACCTTTCCTTCCTTACGACTCAGCAAATGAATCCCAATCGGAATCAATAATCCCGTCAGTCCCCAGAGCCATATCGGATTTAGAAACTGCATCAGCGCATTAATGTATTACGTACCTTCAAAAAGTCTCGCAAAGTTTTTTCAAATGGATCGCTCATCGTTACCAGTTGATAGGTAATCGCTTTCTCCAGCATCCACATCCGCGTTTCGCGTACCCAGTCTTTCATGCGCGTGGCATATACTTCCTGTTGTAGAGCGGTGTCTACCTTCACCTGACGCTTGCTTTCGAGATCTTCAAACGAAAACGATCCATCATAACTCAATTCCATTTCCTGCTCACCCATAATGTGAAAGACAATCACTTCGTTGCGCGGTGTCTTTAAACGCGAAATGAAATGCAACAGATCTTTGTCGTCATCATACATATCCGTAAAGAAGATAATCAGCTCCTTGCCATGATGATCAAACAATTGTTCAATGCCACCATCCTTGCTCCAGCTGCCTTCACTCTTCACATTCACCAGCGCAGTGAGAAAGCGAATGAATTGCTGTGTCTCAAACCTCGGTTGTATAGTGTTGATGTTTTTATTGTTTACTGTAAAAAGTCCGAATGTATCGCTTTGCTTACGCGTAAGGTAGGCGAGGGCCGCGATCATTACTTTGGCATAATGCAATTTGCTCATCGCGCCTTCTGCATAACTCATCGAGTTGCTGGCATCGAGCATAAACTTTACGGTGATGTTCGTTTCAATAGCCGCCTGCTTAATGTAATAGCGCTCCGAGCGCGCATACATTTTCCAATCAAGTTGACGCAAGTCATCGCCCGGCTCATAACTTCTGTACTGACTAAATTCCTGACCAGCACCCACAGCCTGACTTTTATTGCTTCCACTCATAAAGCCTTCCACAATAATGCGCGCAACCAACTCAAGACCGCTCACGGAATTTAAAATCTCGGGTTTGAGTAAGTCTTTCAGTTGCGTGTTCACAGTCGTGGCGTGAGCGTGTGCTTACAAATTATTTTTAGACGAAGGAGCGAGTTTCAACAATTGCTCCGTTACATCATCAGACGTAACACCTTCTGCTTCTGCTTTGAAGTTCATCAAGATGCGATGACGCAACACCGGATAAGCAACTGCCTGAATATCCTGTTGTGTAACCGAGAAATTTCCGTGCAGCAATGCGCGAGCTTTTGCCGTGAGAATCATCGCCTGCCCGGCCCGTGGACCAGCACCCCAGCGCACCCACTCTTTCACAAACTTCACATCGCTTTCTCCCGGACGCGTGGCGCGCACCATTGTGCTCACCATATCAATCAGATCTGCGTTGATGTGTACATCGCGCACCAGGCGTTGCGCCTCTTGTATGGTTGTGCCTTCTATTACTTTATTGATTGTATGCGTTTTTCTTCCAGTAGTATTGGTGAGAATGGAACGCTCCTCTTCAGCGGTAGGATATTTTATTTTAATGAAAAGTAAGAAGCGATCGAGCTGTGCTTCCGGCAAGGGAAAAGTACCGGCCTGTTCAATCGGGTTTTGTGTGGCGAGTATGAAGAACGGTTTATCCAAAGGATAGGTAACGCCAGCATAGGTTACTTCAAACTCCTGCATGGCTTCAAGTAAAGCCGCTTGTGTTTTTGGTGATGTACGGTTAATCTCATCCGCTAAAATTATATTCGAGAATACCGGGCCCTTGTTGAATTTAAAAAAGCGTTTGCCCGTAGTATGATCTTCCTCCAGGATTTCAGTACCGATAATATCCGAAGGCATCAGGTCGGGTGTAAACTGAATTCTGCGAAACTTCAGATCGATGGCATCGGCCAGCGTGCGAATCATCAGCGTCTTGGCAAGACCCGGCACACCTTCCAGCAACGCATGCCCTCCCGCAAGAAACGTGATGAGCAACTGATCAATCGTCTCCGCCTGCCCGACAATCACCTTCCTGATCTCGCTCTTCAACGCACCCAGTTTCGAAATCACATCCTTCACCGATTGTTCTACTACTTTTAAATCCTCTTTCATATCGATATAGTTTTCCTTAATCCTTAATTAACCGCAGAGGCCTGAAGACGCTGAGAAATGCTAAGTCCTAACCTAAACCTAAACCTTCACAATTCCTGTTGCGTCCCCGCGCCTCTTCAGTTCAATATACTTTCAAATCATATTTACACTACACACCCACACCACCGGAAACCGGCAACTGGTAACCGCTATCACCTCATCATCGCATACATTACAATGTTCACACTAAACTTAGTATTGTCCACCTTATAAAACCGCTTATTCCGGAAATCATAATCCCACTCACACCCATAATCTTTATTGCTATACAGCACCCCAATGCGCCCGTTGATCTCGATGGCTTTGAGGTAATCGTGTACGATGTCATCGCCCCAGCCGTTTAGCTCTTGTGAAGTGGTGGGCGGTCCATCGAAGTGGAAGAACATGGAGTAGAGCGCGTGGTTGTTGGGAATCTTCTTCAGCGCTGTGGCGCCAAAGATGCGTTCCATCTGCGACTCAAACGACTTGGAGAAAAGCCCGTCAATATCGTGGTTGCAATCATCGACAAACACAAAGCCACCGTTGCGCACATACTTCTCAAAGTTGGCGCGCTCCTGCTGCGTAAACTCCACCAGTTTATGCCCGCTTAAATAACAAAAGGGGCAACTGAAAATCGCATCGCTGCTCAGCGGCACAATGTTTTCCTGGGTATCCACCGGCAGGGTAGTGTATTCAATGAGCGAGTTCAGCAAGTTCACCGGCATGCGCTGGTCCACATCCCAATCTCCCGATTCGTATTGCAGGCGCGTAAAGAAGAACTTGTCTGGTACATTCATAAAGCCAGTGCAATTTCCATTTTTTTATCACAATGTAAGGTGAGAAATTATACGAGCGGGATAATGCAAGGGAATGGAAACGAATGCGGCATATTGGCTAAATCATTAACTTGGATTAGGTAAAAAGATGGTGATATGGAATCAGCACAAATAAGGGAGGAATTGCATCATTTAATTAATATAGCTGATGATCGATTATTGAATTTAATCTATGATGTTATGAAAAACGAAACGCGGGAAGAAGATTTATTTCTTTCGGATGAGCACAAAAATATATTAGTCCAACGATTGGCAGAACATAAAGCTTTTCCATCGGATGGTTCGAGTTGGAGTGAAGTTAAAGCTCGGATTAAAAAGAAGGCATGACCTATTGTTAGTCGCAGCAGTGTCTCCCGTCTCGGGGACGCTGCGTAACTCGGTCAACCAATCTATATTATTTGTAATAAGCAAAGTTGTATTTTAGTATA
>JBDTTT010000113.1:0-17866 GCA_039930485.1 Chryseolinea sp. | reverse complement strand
GAAATTTAGCAGCGCACACCTTAAGAACCAACAATACAGTATACATATGTTTTATAGTTTGTTGGTGGCTGCGTGGTTTTACTGCTCCCTTCATTCGTAATCTCATCCTTTGTCAATGATATCAGTATTGAAGTTTATATTCCAAAAGTGTTAGAGCTAAATTTCTATTATGAACAGGTAATTCTTTGGTGTCTGGTGTCGTGTAGTCCTCGATAAAAACAAATCCAAAACTTTTGTAGTAGTTAATAATTGTTGGATTAACAGCCCAGGTGTCCATGCGAATACTCTTGAGTCCTTTTTGTTTTGAATGTTCTATTGCCCAGTGCAAAATTTCCCCAAATAGTTTTTGCCCCTTTAGCTCAGGGTTTACAACAATTCGATGAAGGTAAATTGAGTTTTCTTTATCTAAGGCTCTCCATATTATTTTGTCGGCATAGCGAACACTGAATACTATTGCTGTCTTTAAGTCAACAATTACCTTATATTGATTTTTATCTTCAATGTCCTTAAGTATTGCATTCTTGTCGTAGTTTCTCCAAACTGGATAGCCTTTCTTCTCCTGATAATGAATTGAGAGTTCAAATAGTTTGAAGATTTGTTCCAAGTCACTCAACTGCGTATTTATTACTTCAACCATGTTTGAGTTTCAATTTTACATCAGGCGTTAAACATGGAAGTCCATATTTGTCCGGCCACATCGTTCGAAAAAAAGGAGTTACTGGTAACAGGCATCCGGCAACTGGTTTCATCACTTACTTCCTACCAATATACATTATTTCCCCCTTCACCAATCCAAACTTATTTCGGGTCTCTTCCAATAATGTATTTACAAATTGATCTTCCGTGGCAATCAATCCTGCGCGCTGCATTCGCTTTACATAATCCTTTCCGTATTTGCGAACGTGATCATCCTGACCATAAGCTTTTTCGCGTTCACGTGGATCGGTTATAGAAGGATCTTCTAACGTTACCTCTGGTATTGGATTAAAGAACGGCACCTGAAGAATAGCAAAACCTCCCGACTTAAGCACGCGATGAATTTCGCTCATGGCACGAATATCATCTCTAACATGTTCAAGTACATGATTACATAACAACGCATCAAATGTATTTTCAGGAAATGGAATATCATGAATGTCCATCTTCACTTTTGCTAATGGAGATTCGATATCGGCTGTAATGTATTGATCGCCATGAATTTTTTCGAAGCGTTTAATAAAACAGGCTTCAGGAGCAATGTGTAACACGTGCATCGAGTGCTTGAAGAAATCGGTGCGCTGATTCAGATAAAACCAGATTAACCGGTGGCGCTCCAGCGAAAGACAATTGGGACAAAGAGCGTTTGGTCTGGGGTTTAATCGGCCGTACGGAAGAAATTTCCGGAAGCTCTTTTCACAAACCGGACAGGTGACATCATTACCGCTGTAAAAAACGCCCAGCACTTTCAGCCCCATACCGCTTACACGTTGCAGGTATTTACGCGGAACAAAGCGAATAAGCAGGGAAATCAGTTTTTTCATGGCCGGCAAAGATAGGGAGGAAGTTCAGAGTTTAAAGTTTAGGGTTCCAGGTTTCAGGTTCAAGTTCAAAGTTTCAGTTTACAAGTAGCCGGTTTCCAGTTTCTGGGGATGTTCGCTCAGTTACAGATTACCTGCTGTAAGAAAAGTTGGCTGTATTGTTTAAAATGCCCTATTCTGAATTCTATATTCTATAAAAGAAAAATCTCATTCCAGTTAAAACTATTTGCTCAGCCTGCCCATCTTTATACCAGATTGGCTGGCAAGGCAGAATGTCAATTGATAGTTTAAATTCCTAATCCGTGGTTGATACTTTACTAGACATCGCAATGATGCATGCTGATACCCTCGTAATTCGGGCCAAACAAGGGGATCAACCTGCGCAAGGCAAATTAGTGCAGCTCTGGTACAAGCGTATCTACAACTACGCCTATAAATTTTTTCTCGATCACGACCTTGCCATGGAGGTATCGCAGAAAACATTTATCTCCATGTGTCGCAACCTGCCCAGCCTTCAGGATAATGGCCGGTTTAAATCCTGGCTCTATACCATTGCCGTAAACTATTGCCGTGAAGAAGCCAGAAAAATTAAAGGGAACCGCGCGGTTTCGTTCGATAAGATTTGGAATCCGGAAGCAGAAGAATCACCTCAATGGGAATCATCGCGCCAGCGAAATGAAAATCCGGAGCGCCAACTTCAACAACTTGAACTTGCCGACATTTTGCAAGAGGCCTTAATGGAATTGAGTGATGAGCAACGCGAGGTTGTTATTATGAAGGAGTATGAAGGGTTGAAGTTCCGCGAGATTGCCGAAGCGTTGAATATCTCAGAGAACACCGTGAAGTCGAGAATGTATTACGGACTTGACGGATTGAAGAAAATTTTAGATCGTAAAAATATCACTAAAGATACCTTGGGTTATGAACTATAAACCAAATGAAAGCGAGTTGATGGCTTACCTCTACGGAGAGTTAGAAGGTGAAGCCAGGATGAAAGTAGAACAATACCTTGCATTGCATGAGGACGAAAGACGATTGCTTGAAAATTTAAAAAGCGTAAGCAGTCTTTTGGGTCGTGTAAAAGATAAGGAAGTAATTGCGCCACCGATTTTTATTGGTGACGCCAAGCAACGTTACTTCTGGGATGTTCCCTATTTCAAAACCATTATGAGTATTGCAGCATCGCTGTTGCTGGTTATGATGGTTGCCTATTTTATGGGAACTCAAATTAAGATGAGTGGCAACGAACTTAAAATCAGTTTTGGAAAACAACCTGAAGTAGTTCCGGAAGTGAAGCCGGAAGTAAAACCAACGGAAGCATCATTAACGGCCACGCAAGTTCAAGAGATGATCAATTCATCTTTGGCCACAAATAATGAATCCTTGCAAACAAGCTTTGAAGCGTCACAACAAAAACTGGATGCATCCATACGAAAGAGTTTAGCATCGAATTCTGGAAATATGGATCAGTTGATTCGTGAAGCTTCTACGGCATCACAAATGCAAATCAGAGAATATGTAGCTGGTATTCAAACGGAGAATATGAAAATGGTGAAAGATTATTTTCAACTCACGGCCACTGATCAAAAGAAATATGTAGAGGCATTGTTAGTTGATTTTGCAAAGTACCTGGAGCAGCAACGAAGTAACGATCTTCAACTCGTTCAAACCCGGTTGAACAGTATGGAGAAAAACACGAGCGTCTTTAAACAGAAAACGGAGCAGATTTTATCCAGCATCATTACAACCGTTGGTAACCCCAACTCAACAAGGGGAATTAAGAATTGAGATATTAGACAATAGACTTTAGACACAAGACATTAGATTTAGATTTTTTAATTGGACACACGACTTTAAAATAAATAGATATGAAAACCATAGTTCGATTCTGGAAGAGTGCTGTATGGATGGTGTTGATGATATCGCAACCACTCTTTGCACAAAAAGTAGACGAGCAACGCATGCAACGCGACATCGCTGTAGCCGAAAATGTGTTGAGCACATTAATTAAGCAACAGTTCGATCAGCAACGCATGTTTTTTCCGCTGGAGGTAACGGCTAATTATCAACCTGGTTATGGCGTAACGTTTTATCTGCCTGCCGATTTCACAACCCCAATTGCTTTTTCAACGGACGGGTTTGGTAGCAACAATTTTATGATATGGAGTGGGTCAGAACCAACAGAACCAGCCGATGCCCCTGAACCTCCAGAACCAAGTGTATATATTAGTTCCAGTGGGGATAGAGACCAATACGATCGTGCACGAGAAGAAAGAGACAGGCAGCAGAGCATTAATACAATTAAACTAGCCAGCAAATCAAAGAAGGGTAAGAAAATTGACATGGACAGTGTGCGCGATGCTTACAATTTAAAGGTAATCGAAGCGGCAAAAATGTTTCTTGTTGATTATGGTGATATGATCACCCAGCTTCAACCCGCAGAAAGAATTATAGTGGCCAATCAGGGAGATCAGCCTCACGTATGGGTAAATCAATATTTCAACTCACCACAACGCACGCATCTTTCAGTTGAATTAATCAAATCTGATTTGATTGCTTACAAGCAAGGTAAACTAAATCATGATCAGGTGATGGCAAAAGTGAAAGTGGTAAACACAGAATCGATGGAAGCCGTTGAACCTGATTTCGAATTACTGTCCAGTATCTTCAATCGCTTATATCGCGCAGATCTTTCTAAAACATATTTCATGGAAGATAACATCTACTATGAGCGCCTGAAAGATTATGGTGTAGTGTATTACCTCCAAATGTATAGTGGAGTGGAGATTGACTATCAACGATATGCTATGCCTACACTAGGCCTGGAGGATATCGACCTGGCAACGCGCAATAAAAAAGTGGCTGAGCTGTATCCAACCTTTGAAAAGGAAATGAAGGAGAATATTTTGGACTACGGTCGCACGTTGAAGAGCCTGAAAGACGATGAACAACTTATTTTTCAAATCAAGTTAACACGATGCGCGGGCTGTGGCATACCAACAACGCTGGAGTGTACGGTTAAAGGAAGTGTATTGAAAGAATTCAATGCTGGTAAATTGGATAAGAATGCCGCTCTTAGTAAGATAACTGTTAAAAAAGGAGCAAATCAATAATTGAAAGCAATAAAAGCAGAAGGATAACCGTTATCCTTCTGCTTAATTACAGGATAGGGTGAGGATGTGTATGAGTGGTTGCGGGGAATGTAACCTTATTTGTTATTTGGAGTAAAGTATTATTGGCGGTTATTAAATCATAACGGTTCCCTAAATCAAAATCAGCATGAAAAGAAAATTACTCATTGGCGCAGGAATATCCATTGGACTTCTTGCAGCTTACTTTATTTTCCGAACGAACACGGTTGGTGGAGTGGCTGATATCATTGCCGATGTAAAGCGTGGACCTTTCAAGGTTGAGATCGAAACTACGGGTGAGCTGGAAGCGAAGAACTCTGTAAAAATCCTGGGACCTTCTTCCCTTCGCGAATTTGGAATCTTTCAGGTGAACATTCAAAGTATCATCGATGAAGGTACAGTTGTGAAGAAAGGAGACTGGGTAGCTACCCTAGATCGTTCTGAATTTCAAAATAAATTTCAGGCAAAACAGATTGAGGTTGAGAAAGCCAATTCAAAGTTTGTCCAAACTCAATTGGATACAACGCTTATCATGCGTCAATCACGTGATGAATTGATCAACTTGAAGTATGCCGTAGAGGAAAAGGGAATCATCCTCGAACAATCAAAATTTGAACCACCCGCAACAATCAAACAAGCCGGTATTGATTTAGACAAAGCCAAACGCGGCTATGAGCAAGCTGTAGAAAATTATAAAATAAAGAAGAAACAGAATATTGAGAAGATGCGAGAGGTTTCAGCCGAGCTTCGTAAAGTACAAAACGACTTTGGAAACATGACCCGCGTGTTGGAGTCATTTAGTGTTATTGCTCCTGAAGAAGGAATGGTTATTTATGAAAAGGGCTGGGATGGAAAGGCAATCAAGGCCGGATCACAAATCAGCATCTGGGAACCTACCGTTGCTACCTTGCCTGATTTAACCAAGATGATGTCGAAGACTTATGTAAATGAAGTAGATGTTCGCAAAGTAAAACCTGGTCAAAAAGTAGAGATTGGTTTGGATGCCTATCCTGATAAGAAATTGAATGGACAAGTTATTCGCGTAGCGAATGTTGGTGAACAGCGCCCAAACTCCGATGCTAAGGTTTTTGAAATTGCGGTCGAGATTAGTGGCACCGATCCTACGCTTCGCCCTTCCATGACCACGAGTAATAAAATTGTTGCGCATGTAATTGATAGCGCACTCTTTATTCCGTTAGAATGTCTTCATAGTCAATCCGATACCATTACATACGTATTCAAAAAGGATGGAGCGAAAATCGTGAAGCAGGAAATTATTGTGGGCGAAACAAACGCCAATGATGCTGTAATACTGGGCGGCCTTACCGAAAGTGATAAGGTGTATCTCTCTGTTCCTCCTGGAAAAGAAGAAGACGAAATCAACTTATTGCAACAAATGAATGGCAAACGCAAAAAGTTAAAAGAAGAAGAGATTAAGAAAGAAGACAAGCCAGCGATTGTTGTTCCCGCAAGCATTACCACCAATTAATTGCTGAGCAAGATGTTTTCACAGCGTTTACTTGCCAATCTCTACATTGCCATTGATGCAGTGATAGCGAACAAAGTCCGGTCATTGCTTACAGCTCTCGGTATTATTTTTGGTGTGGCAGCCGTTATTGCCATGTTGGCCATTGGCAATGGAGCACAACAAGAGATATTGAATCAAATCAAATTGGTAGGTGTTAATAATATTGTCATCAAACCTATCATTGAGCAAGAAGAAGAAAAGGTAACGGAGCAAGTTGGTCAAAAAGAAAAGAAGAAATTCTCGCCCGGCTTAACCATACGTGATGTGCGAAGTATGGAGCGGGCCATTCCCGGTAAACTTACCATTAGTCCAGAAATTATTTTAGATAGTTATGTCATTCGAAATGGATTGAGACGATCTGCTAAGCTTGTTGGTGTTGAGCCCGTTTATTTTGATATCTATAATTTCACATTGTCAGAAGGGCAAATCTTCAATAAGGAGCAACAACGTCTTGGTGCTCCTGTATGTATTATAGGACATTCCATCAGCGCAAAATTTTTCCCAACAGAAAACCCAATCGGGAAAAGTATTAAAGTAGGGCAGCATTGGTTAAAGATTGTGGGAGTATTAGCCGAAAGAGTAGTATCTGAGTCAAGTATCAGCAAGCTCGGTATCCGAAATTTCAATATGGATATCTATGCTCCACTTCAAACAGTATTAATCCGATATAAGAACCGCGACAAGATTACCGCTGAGGCGTTACGTTTAGCAGCGATGCAAAGTAGGGGAATGTTTTTTGGCAACAGTGGCAACAGCAATGAGCAGAGTGAGTTGGAAAAAAAGAACTATCACCAGCTTGATCGATTAGTTATTCAAGTAGCTGAAACCAATCAACTTACACCTACTGCCGAAATTATTTCACGCATGCTTGAACGGAGACATTATGATGTTGTGGATTACGAAATAGAAATACCTGAACTTTTACTCAAGCAACAACAACGAACCAACGATATTTTCAATTACGTGCTTGGTGCTATTGCTGGAATATCGCTGCTGGTAGGTGGCATAGGCATTATGAACATTATGCTTGCCTCAGTCTTAGAGCGTATAAAAGAAATTGGATTGCGACTATCGATAGGTGCAAAGAAAAGTGATGTGGTTCAACAGTTTTTGTTTGAAGCAGTAATGATTAGCGTGAGCGGAGGATTGATTGGTGTAGTGCTGGGTATTACGATGGCACTTGTTGTTTCGGAGTTTGCTGGTATTCCTACCATTATCAGTTTCTCCTCAATTGTTTTGTCTTTTGGTGTTGCCGCTACAGTAGGTTTAATTTTTGGCATTGCCCCGGCACGCAGGGCAGCCAGTCAAGATCCGATTTTATCGTTACGATATGAATAGAACTTCCCTTGCCTTTCTTTTTTTTATTTTATGTAATCCGGGTCTTTGTGCTCAAGATAAATTCACGATAGTGGATGTTATTGAGCGTTCACAATCTCAATCACCCGATTTTAAACAGGCTGAAACCAGGAAGGAGAATAGGTATTGGCAATACCGTTACTTCAAGACAAATTATAACCCTCAGGTTCGATTAATCAGCAATAATATTGGACCGCTATATAATAATAGTTTTAGTCCAGTAAGACAGCCTGATGGATCAATTAAATATCTTCAGGTAAACCAGTTTAACCCAGGAGTAAACTTTGCACTACAGCAACCTATTCAATGGACGGGTGGAACCGTTTCAGTAAACTCTATTTATAACTATTTTAATGATATCACGGATCATACATCACAGTGGAATGGATCGGTATTTAACATTGCATTGAATCAGCCTATATTTTCGTACAACCAGTATAAGTGGAACAAACGCATTGAGCCTATTAAGTATGAAGAGTCAAGGCGTGATTATTCCGAATCAATGGAGCAGATTGCACGTGATGCGGTGAGTTACTTTTTTGATGTTCTGGGAGCGCAGGTTGACCAACAGATTGCGCAATACAACCTTGCTAACAATGACACAATTTACAAAATAGAACAAGGACGATACAATATAGGTACTACATCACAAGACAAGCTTTTGCAAGTTGAATTGCAATTACTGCGATCAAGACAAGATGTTGCACAAGCAAAACTCAATCTTCAGAACTCCAGTTTATTATTACGGGCTTATATCGGCATCCGAAATGGTGAGGGTTTTGATCTTGTACTTCCGGAAGAAATACCAATTTTAGTGGTGAATGAAGAAGATGCTTTAAAATATGCTAAAGAGACACGATCTGCATTTATAGCATTTCAACGTAGAAGAGCGGAGGCAGAGGCTGCAGTCGCTCAGGCTAAAGGAACTCGATATCAAGTCGGAGTTTCTGGTGCTTTTGGATTGAATAATGTTGGTTCGTCAGTAAGTGATCTCTATCAAAATCCAGCCCGTCAACAATTTGTGAATCTAACTTTCGACATACCTTTGATCGACTGGGGGCGAAGGCGATCATTGATGAGAAGCACATTTGCTACCAAGCGATTGAATGACTACCTCATTGCACAGGATGAAGTATTATTTGAGCAGGAGATATTAACACAAGTGCGTCAATTTGAAATGCTTCAGTTACAAATCGAGATAACAAAAAAATCCGATCAGGTAGCTTTTGAAAGGTACAAAGTAGCCCAGAACCGGTACCTCATTGGGAAGATCGACATAACGAACCTCAACATTGCGTTAACAGAAAAGGATAACGCGAAACGCAGTTATCTGCAAGCATTAAAATCATTCTGGATAGCCTATTATAATTTAAGAAGGCTAACACTTTATGATTTTGGTGAACACAAGTATCTGTACAACCCGCTCGCGCAAGATGATCGATAGGTATTCTTAGAAGCTAAACTTGCTCAAGAACTCTTCCAACTCTTCTTTTAATGTTCGGTGATTATTAATTCCCAAAGTGGAGTTAATAAGTTCATTCTCTTTTACATTGAGTTCGTGCAAACGCAAATGCTGATTGATGAAGATAAATTCCAGTGGAGGAATGAGTTCTTTCAATACATCAACAATGTCAATTACTTTTAAGCTGCGCTCTACCAGGTTGTAAGTACCACTTGCTAACTGTGCAGTAAGTAAATTATTCAATGCTTTTGCAAGTAAATCAATGTGGATGAAGGTGCGTGATTGTTTTCCGTCACCTTGTATGGAAATAATTTTGTCAAAGTTGGCTTCGAATACAAATTTATTAATCACGGCATCGAAGCGCATGCTTTTGCTGTATCCATAGGCGTTTCCACAACGAACAATGTAGGTGTCAATTTTGTTGGTCAACCTTCTCACGTGCTCTTCACCCCGAAGTTTGGATACGGCATAAGGTGTTTGAGGATTCAATGCTGAAAGTTCATCAACAGCGTCTTTCGAAGAACCATACACTCCGGTACTACTGGTGTAGATAAAACGTTTTACATTACTCTCTTCAACAGCATAAACAAGTTCGGCAGTGCCCCAATGATTTACCTGCTCATACATATGGGCATCGGAACTGGCAAAAGGTGTAGTCACTTTTGCAGCCAGGTGATAAACCGTATCAACACCCTTCAGGTTTTTTCGAAGACTTCTGGAGTCCAGCAGTTCTCCTTTTACAAAAGAGATCTTTCGATAGTGCTGAAGCCTAAGGCCCAAAAACATATTAAAGTTGAGCCGGCTTAGGTTATCATAGATAACGACTTCCTTAACTTCTGGATTGGCAATTAATTGGGAGATTAACTCGGTGCCAATGTAGCCGGCACCACCCGTAACGAATACCTTCATTTCTACTTGCTTATTAAATCAGTGTGCAGTCCACATTCTATTTTATTGAGACCGAACCAACGGGCCTCACGTTCCTGCATTTCGGGGTCTAATTTACGGGTACATGGTTCACAACCGATACTCACATATCCTTTTTCTTCTAAAGGATGCTTTGGAAGGTTATATTCTTTTTGGTATTGCCAGATCATCTTTGAATTCCAATCGAGCATGGGATGGAAACGAATAGATCCGTGCTGAGCGGGTTGCTCTACTTTCATAGCAGCCCGAACAGCACTTTGATCGGCACGCACACCGTTGATCCAGACATCATTCGATCGGAGTATGCCATCCATAGGTTGGGTTTTGTTCAGGTAGCAGCAATGATCAGGATCAGAAGTAAATAAAAGTTTCCCCTCTCCATCGCGCTGCATAAATTTTGGAACGTCTGACTTCAAATCCACGATTGGCAATCCAAAGAGATCCGTTATGTAATCTCTGAACTGAACAGTTTCTGGAAAATGATAACCGGTATTGATAAAATATACTGGTATAGATTTATCAATCCGACTTAACATATGAAGTAATATCAAGCTATGCGACTGGAAGGAAGAAGTGGTGAACATTTTCTTTCCTGAAGCCCGGTAATCTTCAATTTTAGCCTTAATTTCTTCAAATTTCATGCAACTCATCTGTTAAGTAAAGCACTCTAACTATCTAATAATCAGTTTAGCTGATTCATTGGGTTGAATTATAACTTCAGTTTCCTATCTTCGGTTACCTTAAACCTTTATCCTTAAACCAAATTGAGCCCTAAATATCGGTTTCTTTTAGCAGTCTTGCTCACCCTGTTTGCAATTTGTAGTCAGGTTGTTTTTGGCCAGACTAAAGAAGTGCATCGCGACATTATTATAAGCAATACCAAATTAGGTGTTGAACTGAATTACCTACAACCAGAAGATTGCACTGCTGGTTCCGGGTCTATCAATATATCCGTAACGGGCGGATCCGGATATTATAGTTTCAAATGGACTGGCCCGGCTGGGTTTAGTGCTACAAGCCAAAACATTTCCGGGCTTGGAAGTGGGAATTATACATTAGAAGTAAAGGATGATGCTAATTGCACACTTTTAAAAAACTTCAATGTTGGCTCTGTCTGCACCAGCCCTTGTAATATCACGATGGCGGGTATTGTCACCAATGCCACAGCTTGTAATGTGGCAAATGGGAAAGTAATTCTTACCGTATTAGGTGGATCAGGATCTTATAAGTACACATGGTATAATGAACTTTTCAATACAGTTGCATCAACGAAAGATTTAGTGGCTGCATTTGGAGGAACTTATTATGTAGAAGCAGTAGATTTAAATAATCCAACTTGTTCTAGCTTTTCTGTCTTTACTATTGACTCTCCTTTTAAAGTCAATTACACCTCAACTGCCAATACCAAATGTTCCCTTCCTTTTACGGGAACAGCATTGGCAGTCGCGATTGGCGGTTCTGGTAATTACACGTATGAGTGGCTTTACCCCGATGCAACAACAAAAGTGGTTGCGGCAAATTTAACGGGTGCTGCAGGTGGAAATTATTCGTTTAAAGTAAAAGACAATACTCTTAACTGTGTACTCAATAAATCAGCATACATTTCAAATTCCGCCAGTGCCAAACTTGATTTAGCAAGTTTAGTAACACCGAGTACAACATGCAGTCCCGGAAATGGAGGTGTAGACATTACCATTTCAAATGGCTCAGGCGATTTTACTTTTACTTGGTACAATCAGTCCACCTATTTATTTGCATCTGGTACTGAAGATCTGGAGACAGCAATACCTGCTGATTATAGTGTTTACGTTACCGATAATATTTCAAAGTGTAGTCTCTATCAACAATTTACTATCCTTGATCAAACTGCGAGCCCAACATTCACGGTTAGTAAAATCGATAATGATAATTGTTCTTCACCCTTTAATGGAAGAGCTATTATTGTTCCTTCCGGGAGCGGAGGTTCTTTTTCGGCAAGCTGGTTTGATGGAAGAGAAATTGTATCTACATCGTTAACACCGAATAATCTTGCACCGGGTTCGTATGGATTAACCTTGAAAGATAATACGAGTGGATGCATTGCTTCAGGAGATTATACAAGCGATCCGATTGTAATAGAAGATCATTCAACTTCACCTCTATCAGTAAATATTGAAAGCATAATTCAAAATTCAAGTTGTGGTTTACCTAACGGGGAGATTAAACTTTCTGTCACAGGAGAAAATTATTCTGTATCGTGGACAGGCCCGAATGGTTTTTCTTCTGCCCTTGAGGATCTAACACAACTGGATTCCGGTCAATATTCCTTTACTGTAACTGGATTCTGTAATGCCGCACCGATTATTGTAGCGCAAGATGTGCTTGTTCAACCGGAGGAGGTAGTGAGGCTTAACTTATTTGATTTTATATCTGATCCGGATAACAACCTTGATCCGTCTTCCTTTCAAATTGTTCAACGGCCGGCAAGTGGCGCTTCAGCACAAATCGAGCAGAATTCTGATTTATTGATTCGGTATCAAAACGTATCTTTTCGTGGGTCCGATCAACTTACCATCAAAGCGTGCGACTTGCTACAGGCGTGTTCTGAAAATGTAATTACATTAAATATTGAAGATGTTGTTGTTCATAATGCAGTGGCACCAAATAGCGAGGGCGAAAATAAATTCATGCGAATATTCAATTTACCTAGGGGAAACAAGGTAAGTATTTTTAATCGCTGGGGAGATTTGATCTTTAAAGTTGACGAATACAATAACGAAGTTCCAAGTAAGCGATTTGAAGGAATCAGTTCTGACGGAAAAGGACTTCCAAGCGGTACATACTTCTATACCATTGAGTTTCAAAATGGAGTGAAGCCACTAACAGGCTATTTAGCACTTAAGCAATCCTGAAATTATGGTCCCAATTAAAAATCAGGACGGGTACTTTACTGAAACAATCAAGTCCCTGTGCTACACTCTGGTTTTTATTTCCGGAGATTATAATCCACCACTCTTTTAATGTATTCATGCCTATGCGACTTATTCTACTTTTTATATTATTTATCTTTTCCACAATAAGTCTGCAGGCACAAAGCGATCCACTGTACGCTCAATATTTAAACAATCCCTTGCTTATTAATCCTGCATACACAGGATTAAATAATAGTTTTAATGCTTCTGTTACCTACCGCAAACAGTGGGCAGGTTTTGATGGCAGCCCAAGTACCGCCAATGTTAGCGCGCATACATCCTTGGTCAATAATAAGATGGGTGTGGGTATTGTGATCTTGCAGGATAAGATCGGTAATGCAAACAATACAGAAATTCAAGGCACGTATGCTTATAAAATTGGGTTCGATGAAAAATATCTTTCGTTTGGCTTACAGGCAGGCGTGCTAAATTTTCGTAGCGATAACTCGCTGTTGAATCCCTATGACAAAAGCGATGCTGTTTTTATGCAAAACCAAAATATTACCAAACCAGGTTTTGGTGCTGGGGTTATTTTAAAGAGTGATCGTTTTTTTATCGGGCTCTCTGTTCCTAGAATGTTGAAAGCTACAGGAACATTTATTGATAGCGCGTCTAATATATTTCAGGCAAGTTTATATAATCAGCATTTCTATGCGGCCGTTGCCTATGTGTTTTACTTGTCTGAACGTGTTCGTCTTAAACCTTCAGTGTTAGTAAAGGCCGTAAAAGGTGCACCAATTTCCATCGATTATCAGGCAAACATTATTCTGGATGAGAAATACATTGCTGGCTTATATACCCGCAATCTGAACAGCGTTGGTGTATTATTTCAGTTTAAGTTTACACAGGGTTACCGTTTTGGTTATGTCTATGAAATACCACTGAACAATTCTGTTGGCACACAGTTTAATACGCATGAAATAAGTTTGGGCATTAACCTATCGCTTTTTAGTTCACACGATACTTTCCTTTCAAATTTCTAGTAAATCGGGCATTTAATTCGTTCTGCGATCCTCTTTAACGAGCCTATCTTGAACCTTTTACTGCCATTCATGTTTACCTTTGACAGATGAAAGTAAAGGTTTCCCGGAAAGAACATTTTAATGCAGCACATCGCTTGTTCAACGCAGGCTGGTCTGACGAAAAGAACCAACTTGTTTTTGGGAAATGCAGTAACCCTAATTATCACGGTCATAACTATGAGTTGGTGGTGAGTGTTATTGGTGAGCCGGATGAAGAAACGGGCTATGTATTTGACATGAAAGTGTTAAGTGATCTGATTAAGGAAAACGTCCTGGTGAAATTTGATCATAAGAATTTAAACCTTGATACTGATTTTTTTCATCGCTTAAATCCTACTGCCGAAAATATTGCTGTGGTTATCTGGAGGATACTCCGACAAAAAATAGATTCAAAATTTGAACTGAAAATTACTTTGTATGAGACAGAAAGAAATTTCGTTGAATATCCTGCCGCTTAAACCACTGGATGATGAGTTCGATGACCATGTTGGTTCATCTGCTGAAACTCCACTTCGGTCTGATGCATTTGATCTGGATGATGATCAAAAGATTGAGAAGATCGAAAAGCACTTTCGTGAAATCATGAATATTTTGGGTCTCGATCTGACGGATGATAGCTTAAATGGCACACCACATCGCGTTGCCAAAATGTATGTGAAGGAAGTTTTCAGCGGATTGAATCCGAAGAACCGTCCAACCGCCCGTTTATTTGAGAATAAATACAACTATGATCAAATGCTGGTGGAGAAAGACATTACCTTTTATTCACATTGCGAACATCACTTTGTGCCTATTTATGGTAAAGCCCATGTGGCATACTTCTCAAGCGGTAAGGTAATCGGACTTTCAAAGATCAACCGGATCGTTCAGTATTTTTCAAAGCGTCCTCAGGTTCAGGAGAGACTGACCGTTCAGATCGGTATGGAAATGCAGCGCGTCTTGAGGACGGATGACATTGCCGTTGTAGTGGACGCAAACCACATGTGTGTAGCATCGCGTGGTGTAGGCGACACAAACAGCAAGACCGGAACAGCCTATTTTTCGGGGAAATTCAAAGATGAAAACGTGAAGCGTGAATTTTTGAATTATATCAACGCCAAATAAGAATCAAAAGCAATCTTATAGGGTCAAATTCAACCCGCACTGTATTTTTTTCATAATTAAATGGCTATTTTGGTGGTCCAAACCCCAACCCGCCATTTAAAATTATGGCCCTAGAAAAAGAAATTCATCAAACTGGTTTTCGTAGCGAACAACAGAAAGGACTTCTTAATATTTTTTATACCTATTCATTTCTGGTTAGCCAGGTGAATGAGAGCTTTAAGAAGTATGACATTACCCGTCAGCAATATAATGTTCTGCGCATTTTGCGTGGACAATACCCCAGTCATGTTTCGGTTTATACGATTCGTGAGAGGATGTTGGATAAAATGTCTGATGCTTCCAGAATTGTAGAGCGATTGCGCATTAAAGGCTTGATCACTCGCAAGAGTGCCGAGAAAGATAAGCGAGCTGCAGCGGTCACCATAACTGATCAGGGCCTGGAACTGCTAAAAGTAATGGAACCCGAAACGGAACGTATGGATTCTTTGTTAGCCAACCTGAGTGAGAAGGAAGTTCAGCAACTGAACACCTTATTGGACAAAATAAGAATTGGTATTTCAATTCCACTTCCTGAACCTGATGAACACAACGAGAAACATAAACCAGTTGAAAAAATTAGTACTTTAGCACCTCTTTAAAATCAAACATTATGGTATTCGATTTAGACATGATCAAGGCATTGTACAAAGAAATGCCGAAGCGTATTGCTAACGCCCGAAAAGTGGTGAACAAGCCCCTTACATTATCCGAAAAAATCCTGTATTCCCATCTTCATTCTGACCAGAAGCTGGAGAATTTTGGTAGAGGTAAATCGTATGTGGATTTTGCACCGGATCGTGTGGCCATGCAAGATGCAACGGCTCAAATGGCATTGCTTCAATTCATGTCTGCCGGCAAACCCAAAGTGGCTGTGCCTTCTACCGTTCATTGTGATCACTTGATCGTGGCAAAGAACGATGCTAAAAGTGACTTGACTGTTGCTAACACAGAGAGCAAGGAAGTTTTTGATTTCCTTTCTTCAGTATCCAATAAATATGGACTTGGTTTCTGGAAACCGGGTGCTGGTATTATTCACCAGGTAGTATTAGAAAATTATGCTTTCCCTGGCGGAATGATGATCGGAACGGATTCACACACAGTGAATGCCGGTGGTCTTGGCATGGTGGCCATTGGTGTTGGTGGAGCAGACGCAGTAGATGTAATGGCAGGCATGGCTTGGGAATTAAAATTCCCTAAACTCATAGGTATAAAATTAACAGGAAAATTAAGTGGCTGGACTTCTGCAAAAGATGTGATCTTAAAAGTAGCCGGTATCCTAACTGTAAAAGGTGGAACGGGTGCTATTGTAGAATATTTTGGAGAGGGTGCTACTTCTATGAGTTGTACAGGTAAAGGAACAATTTGTAACATGGGTGCCGAGATTGGCGCAACAACATCAACCTTCGGTTACGATGAATCGATGTCTCGTTACCTCAAGTCAACAGGTCGCATAGAAATTGCAAAGCTTGCTGACTCCGTGAAAGAACATTTAACAGGCGATCCTGAAGTATATGCTAATCCTGAAAAATATTTTGATGAAGTAATTGAATTGAATTTATCAGAATTGGAGCCGCACTTGAACGGACCTTTTACTCCGGATTTGGCGACACCAATTTCAAAACTGAAAGAAGAAGCAGCGAAGAATGGCTGGCCTACAAAAATTGAAGTGGGATTGATCGGTTCATGTACGAACTCATCGTATGAAGATATTTCTCGTGCTGCAAGTTTAGCGCAACAAGTATCCGATAAAGGATTGAAGACTAAAGCAGAGTTCACAATCACACCCGGATCAGAACAAGTGCGCTACACTATTGAGCGTGATGGTTTCATCAAGATCTTCGATAGGATTGGCGCCAAAGTTTTTGCGAATGCCTGTGGTCCATGTATTGGTATGTGGAGTCGGGTAGGAGCAGAGAAGAAGGAAAAGAATACAATTGTTCATTCCTTCAATAGAAATTTCCAATCGCGTAACGATGGCAATCCAAATACCTATGCATTTGTTGGTTCACCCGAATTGGTAACCGCATTCGCGATAGCAGGTGATTTGAATTTCAATCCATTAACAGACTACCTCACAAACGAAAAAGGAGAGAAGGTGAAACTCGATCCTCCTACAGGAGATGAATTACCAACAAAAGGTTTTGCTGTGAAAGATGCAGGCTTCCAGGCTCCGGCTAAGGATGGTAGCAAAGTAAATGTAAAGGTAAGTCCAACATCCGATCGTCTTCAATTGCTTGCTCCATTCAAAGCGTGGGAAGGCACTGACTTGAAAGGGCTTCGTTTGTTGATCAAAGCAAAAGGAAAATGTACAACCGATCATATTTCAATGGCCGGTAAATGGTTAAAATACCGTGGACATTTGGATAATATTTCAAACAACTTATTGATTGGAGCGACCAACTTCTTCAATGAGAAAATCAATAGCGTGAAGAACGGCCTCACCGGATCATTTGATGAAGTGCCAAACGTTCAGCGCTACTACAAAGCGCAAGGCTTTGGTTCAATTGTAGTGGGCGATGAGAATTATGGAGAAGGTTCATCACGTGAACACGCGGCTATGGAGCCTCGCCATTTAGGTGTGCGCGCCATTCTTGTAAAATCATTCGCACGTATTCACGAAACAAACTTGAAGAAGCAGGGTATGCTTGCCCTTACCTTCGCTAACAAGGAAGACTATAACAAGATCAAAGAAGATGATGCAATTGATATAGTAGGCTTAACTACATTCTCACCTGAGAAACCATTGTCGTTGGTATTACGCCACAGTGATGGATCAAGTGATACCATTTCAGTGAACCATACTTACAATAAAAATCAGATCGAATGGTT
>JBDTTT010000112.1:0-18725 GCA_039930485.1 Chryseolinea sp. | reverse complement strand
ATAACTTTACAGAGAAGCTGTTACGGTTGCCAATGTTTTATGAATTATCATCTGATGATTTAGATAAAATCGTGAAGCTCATCCGGAAATTTTATTCCCGCTCATGAAGCCGGTAAAGAATCTGCACATTCTTTTTCCGGAGAAATTTTTCCTGGATTTTATTCCCTTCGTCAATTCGAACTTCAATCCTGAAGAACATCTTTTCTTGTATTTAAAAACAGATGGGAAAGAACCGAAGGCCAGCAATGTCACATCACTGAAATATTATAGGTTTGGTTTATTGTTCTATTGGGAATTATATCAATACGCCCGGAAGAGTGATAAGATTATTTTGCATAGCCTTTCAAAAAGCAAAGTCATATCTTTCTTGTTTATATTTTCTGCTTTTCGAAAGAAAGGATATTGGTATTTGTGGGGAGGCGATCTTTATTATCGAATAGAAAAATACAGCAAGTCCATTTTTAATCCCTTGTCTAAATGGATATTTAAAAGTGTTGTAAGAGATTTAGGAGCAATTGTCTCACAGGTTCACGGTGATGTTGATTTGGCCAGAGGCTGGTTTGGATTCAGAGGGAAACACATTGATTGTTTTCTGTATCCCAGCAATTTATTTAAGCCCCTTGTACTGACACCTAAGAAGGAGAGAACACTTTTTATTCAACTGGGCAATTCAGCCCATCCATCGAATAAACACATTGAAGCGATCAATCGCATTGCATATCTGAAAGGTGATGATGTAAAAATTTTATGTCCGTTGTCGTATGGCGGTAAGAAGAATGCGCAGAAAGTAATTGAATATGGCAAGAATGTATTTGGTGAAAAGTTTGTGCCCCTCACCAGCTTTATGCCGCTACAGGAATACATCGACCTTCTCTCCACCATCGATATCGCGATCTTCAATCATTGGCGCCAGCAAGGTTTGGGAAATATCATTTCACTTTTAGGATTAGGCAAAACCGTTTACCTGCGCGATGATATTACTACCTGGGGCCTGCTTGCTGACAAGAAAATAAAAGGCTCTAAATTCAATGACGATAAGCCCATTAAGATATTAACTACTGAAGAAGCAGCATCTAACAAAGAGCAAGTTCAATTGTACTTTAGTTTAGAATTATTGATCAAACAATCAGCACACGTATTTGCCTAGTACCTCTAAAGTAATTTATTCCTCTTTACGATTTTATTTCTTCGCCACCACCCAATAGCCAGGTGCTTCCAACATCCAGTTGCGATCTATTTTATCCAACAGTGGTGCTAGCGTCTGACCGATAAACCATAAGGGAATAAATAGTCCTTTCAAAACGGCACGAATAGGTTTTGGTAATTTTATCAGCCTCAGCATAAAGTAATTGGTCTTTAACACTTTCATTGAAAAGTATCCGGCTGTAGGTTGAACATTAACTTCCTTGAAACCAGTTTTTTCAAATAAGTACTTCAATCCGAAAGGGGAGTAGCGATAGAAATCATAAGGCGCTTCGTGTATCCACCATTGCCAGGGCACCTGAAGAAAAATAGCACCACCGGGTTTTAATATCCGATACGCTTCACCCAGCATAATTTGCGGTTCGCACAAATGTTCCAACACGGATATTGAGATAATAACATCAGCAACGCCTGGGTCAATGGGTAATGGCTTGTTCAGATCGGCTACAATATCTGCTTTGAGTAAGTGGGGTGTATTGCTCCAGTCAACACCTACATAACGCTCAGCATGTTGAAGAAAAAATTTCTCGTACGGCTTTTCGCCACATCCTAAGTCATACACAACACCCTTATAGAGATGTTTGTTTTGGATAAGGATCCGATCAATAATATTATAGACAAGCCAGTTGTGTGCCTTGCGATTGGAATGCTTGATACTGATTTTGCTCATTTTGTGTACATGCGGATTGAATGGCAATATCCGAATCAATTGTGAGTATTCGTAACCTAAGATTAAATTTTAAGATGGAGCATGTGCCCTTCCTTAATTATTTCCGAACTTACCTTATCTTGTTGATGATATTTTATACTGTAATGTGAATAAATTAAGAAGTGATGTTTAAATCAATACTCGAAAGTGTGCGGAGTCAGTATCGTTTGTATCGAAAGGCAAAGGAGCAGAAAGAGTACAGGGGCAGCCAGGTAGTGTGCCCGGTTTGCAATGCTACCTTCAGAATATTTTCGCCTTTCGGATTAGGTCATCGCACCAACGCCAGATGTATTGAGTGCAGTTCTCTTGAACGTCATCGTTTGTTGTGGTTGTATTTTCAACGCAAGACTAATTTTTTCGAGCAGAGGAAACGAAAGCTGCTGCATTTTGCTCCTGAAGAAATGTTTTACAATGCCTTTACCCGCAATAGTAATTTTGAATATCATGCATGTGATCTGTTCCCGGAAATTTATAATTACAACGGATCCACGAAAGTCACTAAAGCAGATATTACAGCTATTCCATTTGCTGATTCCAGTTTCGATATTGTATTGTGCAACCACGTACTGGAGCATATTCCTGATGATCGAAAAGCAATGTCGGAGATAAGGCGTGTATTAAAGTCAGACGGATGGTGTATTCTACAGGTACCGATAGACTATAAACTCGAGAAGACCTACGAAGATTTTTCGATCACAACTCCTGCAGGACGAAAAAAAGCATTCGGAAAAACCGATCACGTCAGGTGGTACGGCAGAGATTACAAAGACCGTTTAAAGGAAGCAGGCTTTACAGTGTTGGAAGATAATTTTATTGAGACGTTTAGCAAAGAAGATATTTTTAAATTTGGATTGATGCAAGGCGAGTTGATTTACTATTGCACAAAATGAAGTAATTCCGTTACGAAAAACTCACGTTCACCACATTACAAAGCATTCGGCAGACGACTGTCAGATTGAATATAAAGAAATACAAACTGCTCACATTTAGCGTAGAAAATCAAACCATAAATGATTTTATTCTGAATACTGATTTTGATCCATTCTGTTGAAGAGTCGAGAACGAGTTGAAAAGTGTGACACCCCTTGATTTTATAAACCAGGGATTTAAACCCATAGCACATGTTGATTTTATTTTCATAACTTAGTTGAATTGTTAATGGTCAGTGTAACAGTGGAGTTGGAAATCACTTTAAAAAACAAGGCGATCCCGAAAGGCCAAAGGAGTAGGAAAACAAAACAAACCCCAAATGAAAAAAAGAATTCTGTTGATCGCATGCTTGGTAACCAGTTGTTTCGCAAGCGATGTTTTAGCCCAAAGCTCTTATGTTAGTTTTAATGTAGGGTATGGCTTACCGATGAATGCTCAAAGTCTGGAGTCGATCGATTTCAATAGTACAACCGAAAATGGTACTGCCACAACATATGAAGAAGAAAAAGTTTCTCTTGGAAAAGGTTTACGTGCAACAGCTGCCTTTGGACGAATGTTCACTCCTTACATTGGTGCGGAGATCAGTGTTTCCTATTTAATGGGTGGTAAGTCAGAAGCGATCCAACGAGATGATAATTCGAATTATTACAACAAGCTGACATTATCCTCTAGCATGATCAGCGCTACGCCTACCATCATTTTTTCTGCAGGATTGGAGAAGATAAATCCATATGCTAAAATCGGATTCATTGTTGGCTCCAGCACGATAAAATATGCAGGTGATGCAGACAATGATGGTGATATTGATAAGTTTGAATATAAGCTGAATGGCGGTCTGGCGATGGGGTTTAGCTCCTCGATTGGTGCTACCTATCCGCTGAATGAGAAGATGTCATTATTTGGCGAATTAAACATCATAAGCCTTTCGTATGCTCCTACGAAAGGTGAGTTGGTGAAGGCATCGTCTGATGGACAAGACTTACTACCAGGTGCGACTGTGAGTCAAAAGGAAATTGACTTTGTTGATTCCTATACCTATGACAATCAGAATCCGCCATCAGACGATAAACCAGCTCAAGAATTAAAGCAGTATTTTTCGTATGGAAGTATTGGAATTAATTTTGGTCTGAAGATTTCGTTCTAGGAAAGCACAAAAATCACCTAAAAAAGCAAGCTATCCCGAAAGGCGGTAGGAATAGGAAAATTAATCAACCTCAAATGAAGAAAACACTTTTGTTGATTGCATGCTTGGCAACCATTTGTTTCGCAAGCACTGTTTGGGCTCAGAGCTCTTATGTTAGTTTTAATGTGGGATATGCCATGCCGATGAATGCCCAGAGTCTGGAGTCGATCGATTTCACCAGCTATACAGATAAAGGTTCTGCCACAACGTATGAAGAAGAAAAAGTTTCTCTTGGAAAGGGCTTGCGTGTATCAGCGGCTTTTGGACGGATGTTTACTCCGTACATTGGTGCTGAGCTTGGCGTTTCTTATTTAATGGGAGGTAAATCAGAAGCCATTCAGGATGGCGATATTTATTACAACAAGTTGACTTTATCCTCCAATATGATCAGTGCTACTCCTACTATCATTTTTTCAGCTGGATTAGAAAAGATAAATCCTTACGCTAAAATCGGATTCACCGTGGGTTCTGGATCTATAAAATATACAAGTGATGAAGATGATGAAGGAAATATTAGTGAGAACGAGTTGAAACTAAGTGGGGGATTGGCCATGGGATTTAATTCCGCGATTGGTGTTACCTATCAACTGAATGATAAGCTCTCATTATTTGGTGAATTAAATATGGTAAACCTTTCGTATGCTCCTAAGAAAGGTGAGTTTGTGAAGGCAACCTCTGATGGAGTAGACATCTTGCCCGATGCGTCTGTGAGTGACAAGGAAATTGACTTCGTTGATTCCTATACCTATGACTATCAGAATCCACCATCAGATGATGTGCCAAGGCAAGAATTGAAGCAGTATTTTTCGTATGGAAGTATTGGAATTAATTTTGGTCTGAAGATTTCTTTCTAGGAAAGAACTGCATGATTGCATATCTGAAAACGGGTCTGGTAATTTTATTGCCAGACCCGTTTTTATTATACGGAGTGAAAAGTCTTCAATTGCTTATAGATGAACCCATGTTGAAGCAACGCTGTGAGAGGCTTGACTACTTGACTTTTAAAATCTGCGCTGCATGATCTTTACTCACTACCTTATCGATGATGTCTTCAATGACACCTTTCTCATTTATTACGAATGTAGTGCGTAACGTACCTTTGTATTCTCTACCAAATAGAACCTTATCTCCCCACGTCCCATAAAGATCGTGCACTTTACGATCAATATCAGATAACAAACGAAAGGGAAGCTTCTCTTTCTCAATAAACTTACGGTGTTTTTTTTCAGTATCCGGACTGATGCCCAATACTTCAAAGCCTTGTTTGAGTAAGGCTTTATAGTTATCACGAAGGTTACAGGCTTCATTAGTACAAGTAGGCGTGAGATCTGCAGGGTAAAAATAGAGCACGATCTTTTTACCTTTTAAGTTGGATAACGTTACGGGTTTTCCATCCTGATCATTTACGGTAAAGTCAGGTGCCTTACTACCAATTTT
This sequence comes from Chryseolinea sp., assembly GCA_039930485.1. Classification (GTDB taxonomy): domain Bacteria; phylum Bacteroidota; class Bacteroidia; order Cytophagales; family Cyclobacteriaceae; genus Chryseolinea. The sequence goes on along the minus strand of JBDTTT010000112.1, from coordinate 13,263 downwards.
TAAATTCATGATTAGAAAATCTTTTGGGTATACTTTGCCGTGTTTCCAGCATTGTCTGTCACCACCAGTTCAAAATTGCCTTTCATAGGCTTTGTTTTATCAAACCGTTCACTCCAAATGGTGAACATCTTATTATCGAAATGCATCAGCACCCATTCGCCATTTAAGGTTGCCTCATACGTTTTAACTCCGGAAAGATTATCACGGATTTTAAATCGTGCGGCTTGTCCGTTTACATAGATTGGCCTTATAGTAGGCGGAATTGAATCGCTTAGAATCGTAAACTCACCCAACTCACGTGTGTAAAAGTTGATTCGTTCGTTTATCCAGGTTCCTCCAATGTAGGCATAATTATTTCTTCCTGAGATGCGATAAACGCCAACATTCTTTTCTCTTGAATACTTCTGAAGTGGTTTCAGTGAAATACCAATGCTTTTATTTAATGGAATAGTAGGTAATCCAATCGTGAAGATTTCACCACCCGATTTCAGAGCATTGTAATTTGTGTTCAGATACATTGTATCATAAAGTGTGTTGGATGGAAATTGAATCTCCATCATGTCACTATAAAAACTATACTCTGTGCCCGATGGTATCGGAAGATTAATTTTAGGTGCAATAGAATTACCACAAACCATAACCGAATCAGGAATGGTTTTGCGCAAGTCAATCAGATAGACTGCGCGATTGTAATTGTAGTAATCCGGTTCAATCTCCGTTGTGGTGCCTTTTGAAAATAGAATGGCTTTGTTGTTTTTCTCCTTACAGGGTTTAGCAGTGACCATCATGATATTCTCATTAATATCATAGACAATAGGTAACGCAAACGCTTCGAGGTTATCCACTTGCTTCACCACCGGGTTCGGTCTTAAGCGAAACGAAAATGTGCTTGCGTTTCCGTTGCTGTCTTTGAGCCTGACCTGAACCTTCGAATCTTTCTCCTGATTCACCAGAATTTTTCCGGAGGTAGGCGAGCCGTCATAGAACTTTAATTCATTGCCATCATCAATATAGAGTTTGTAAAACTTGCTGCCTTTGCTGCGCATCGTTTTAAAATCCATAAGGGCGAGAATGCTACGCGTTTCAGCCAGACTTACTTTCTGTATGGCCTGACGAAAAATTAATGCACTGTCTAAGCGCATCTCCAAATAATTAACGCTACCAAAAAAAGGACTCCGTGGAGCAAGATTATCTTTCGCTAATATTTCCACGCCAATATTTCCATGCGCTAAAATCGGATTGGCGATGATGTAATTATTGCCAACGCGTTGTGCGTAGAATTCAAACCGCCCGAAGCGATCGTTGATGCGGGAGTTGACATCTAATGTGCGAAGAGCAATGCGTTCTGTGCGCGGAGGTAGTTTATCATCTAATTCAGGAAAGTCACCGACAATTATTGGATCGAGTGTGAAGCCCTGCGCATCGCGAATTTCAAAATGAAGATGTGGTCCGCCTGAAGAGCCGGAGTTTCCAGAAAGACCTATCGTATCGCCTTGATGAATGGCGAATTGATTTTCCTGAAAGAATAAGTCAACCAGACCTGTCTTCTTTTTGTATTGTTCTTGTAACACATAGTTTGCTAACGCGCCTTTGAACTTATCCAGGTGTGCATACACTGTAGTGTTTCCATCCGGATGCGTAATGTAAATGGCATTGCCATAACTAATGCCTTCCATGGTGGCGCGCGAAATGTATCCGCTCTTGGAGGCAAGCACTGCCAGGCCAATCATGTTGTTGGTACGAATGTCAATACCTCCGTGAAAATGTGTGCTGCGCAATTCGCCCATTGTTCCCGCTAACGAACCAGGCTTGCCGGGATTAACCGGGTAGAGGTATTTCTCCTCTTTCGGAAATTTCTCTTCCGGCTTGCTGAATTGTGCGTGAACAAAAAATGGACAGGCTGAAAAAAATAATAGAACAGCCCTACTTAACTTCAAACTCCAGGTATTTCTCATTTTCAATATAAGCGGATAACACATTGCCAACCTTCACCGGGCCAACACCTTTCGGTGTGCCGGTAAAGATCAAATCACCTGTGCGTAGTGTGAAAAATTTCGACAGGTATGAAATAATATAATCAAAACTAAAAAGCATCAGGCTCGTATTTCCTTGTTGCTTTAGTTCACCATCAACTTGTAAACTGAAATTGATGTTCTTTAAATCTTTGAAAGAAGCAATAGGCAAAAATGTATCCGAGATGGGAGCAGAGCCATTGAAGCCTTTTGCTATATCCCACGGCAATCCTTTGTCCTTTGCTTTTTGTTGCAGATCGCGTGCCGTAAAATCAATGCCGATTCCGATGGCGTCTACATACTTGTGTGCAAATTTTTCCTCAATATTTTTTCCTTCCTTACAAATACGCAACACTAGTTCCGCTTCGTAGTGAACATCTTTCGAAAAATCGGGATAATAAAAGGGTGCGCTATTGCGTGTTATGGCAGTATCAGGCTTCGTAAAGATAACGGGCTCATCTGGCCGCTCATTGTTCAACTCCTTAATATGTTCGGCATAATTTCTGCCAATAGCAAATATGCGCATGATGCTGTGTGTTTGCAGGTTAATGTACACGCAAAGGTAGCAAGCAATCATGAACAACTAAAATGTTCTATCGAATACTAAGGTAATCGGTATTCAGTAATTGGTGTTCGGTACTGATAACCGATTACTGAATACTGATTACAAATAACAACCAAATTCATAATTTTACACAAAATGAAATCCATGAAGAAGAAATTAATACTCAGTACTACCATAGCACTCACCGCTCTCCTCATCTACGCCTGCGCATCCGTTGCTGTTACAGGAAGAAATCAATTGAGCCTTGTTTCAAATGCCGAGATCATACCAGTGGCCAACCAACAATATGCTGAAGTCATCGCGAAAGGACCTTTGTCTACCAATAGAGAACAAACTGAAATGGTGAAGCGCGTAGGTGTTAAAATCCAGAAAGCTGTGGAACAATATATGGCCAGTAAAAATGCTTCAGCAGAGCTGGCAGGTTTTGCGTGGGAGTTTAATCTAATAGAAGATCCGAAGACCGTAAACGCCTGGTGTATGCCCGGAGGGAAGGTAGCGTTCTACACCGGCATCATGCCGATTTGTAAAGATGAAACCGGAGTAGCCGTAGTAATGGGACACGAAGTTGCGCACGCCATTGCCAACCACGGTCGCGAACGCATGAGTGAACAAATGGTAGCACAATTCGGACTTCAATCCCTCGGAGCTTTAATGGGCCAAAACCCAACAGCCGGAGAAAATCTGTTTATGCAGGCTGTAGGTGCTGGCACCAGTATCGGTATGTTGAAGTTTAGCAGAACACACGAATCAGAAGCCGATCACATCGGTTTGATTTTCATGACCATAGCAGGTTACGATCCCAACCAGGCGCCCATATTCTGGAAGCGCATGACAGAAGCAGGTGGAGGCCAAGAGCCCCCGGAATTTTTATCAACGCACCCTTCGCATAACACGCGCATAAAAGATTTAGAATCCTGGATTCCAGAAGCGCTTACATATAAAAAGAAGTGAGCCGGTAGCCGGTATTCAGTTATCAGTAATCGGTATTAAATAATTGATTACTGATAACTGAATACCGGCTACCTCTCCATAGCGCGCGTTATAAAATTCACCAAAACCTTGAACTTCGAACCTTGAACCGCGAACTTTAAACACATGGAAACCTTCGAAACCCTCTCCCAAGCGATCACATCATTAACAGCCAAAGGATATAATAACGACTTCAATCTCCATCCCGATTGGATTGAATGCGCACCCCTAAACGTAAAATTTAAACCCGAAGAATTTCACATTGACGAAGTACACCGCTTCGAAGGAATGACCAACCCTGATGATAGTTCTGTTTTATATGCCATCTCCTCTACATCCGGTATTAAAGGGTTGTTGGTAGATGCCTATGGGGTGTATGCTGAATCTATTAGCAAAAGCATGATTGATCGACTGCAGATTGATAAAAACACAAAGCATTGAAGATAATTTCGAACTAAATTTTGGAGAAAAGCACACTAGAACTATATTTGCACTCCCTTTTAGACAGCCATCAAACGGATAGCGACATTCTAGGGAAGTAAAGAAGCATTGGTCTGGTAGTTCAGCTGGTTAGAATGTCCCGTTTTTGGCGGGAAAGTCGCTAGCGACATTTAGATTAAGAATATAAGAATATTGGTCTGGTAGTTCAGCTGGTTAGAATGCCTGCCTGTCACGCAGGAGGTCGCGGGTTCGAGTCCCGTCCAGACCGCACAAAAGCCTCACTTCGAAAGAATGAGGCTTTTTGCTTTTACCCCATCATAGTCACTGGTCTCCTGGATCTGATGCTTCGAATAAACTCCACTCGAACCAATGATAATGTATTCCATTTACAGGCATCACTAAAAACAAAAAGATCGACTTTGCAGCCGATCTTTTTTACTTTATAAATAAAGAATTATTAATTCATTATTCTAGACACGTTAACGGCATTCATGCCCTTCTTGCCTTTTTCTTCGTCATAGGTAACTTCGTCATTCTCACGGATCTCGTCATTAAGACCTGATGTGTGAACGAAAATGTCAGTTTTTGAATCTGACGGAGTGATGAAACCAAATCCTTTGGTCTCGTTGAAAAACTTTACTGTTCCTTGCATTGTATTAAAAATTAAAAATAAAAAAACTAATCTGACTAATGGACTACGCCATCAGGTGTAACAATGATCTCAATAACTTAGCTAAAGCTGAAAAGAAAATTATTAATCGAAGAAGGTGAAAACAACTAAACCCGTTTGGAGAGACTTGCTGAAAGGCACTATTTCTTAATGATGAACAAAGTTACACTATTTATTTTTGCTTTCCTATTATCCTAAATAAGATTGCAATGTTTTGCTCCTGGAAGTATTCCGTAGTCTCCTGGTTGCTTTTTCTTTAATCTGTCGCACGCGTTCGCGTGTGAGATTGAATTTGTCACCAATTTCTTCAAGGGTCATCGGTTGATTATGGTTCAACCCGAAATACAAATTAATTACTTCTGCTTCGCGTGTAGACAAAGAGGTTAACGATCGTTGTACTTCTTTCACTAATGATTCTGCCATCATTTCCGCTTCCGGACTTGATGCATTCACATCCGACATAACATCCAGTAAATTGCCGTCTTCACTTTGCGAAAAGGGTGCATCTACCGAGATGTGGCGGCCACCCGTGCGTAAACTATCCGTTATTTCTTCTGCGGTAACGCCAATCACTTCCGCTACTTCCTGCGTGGAAGGTTCACGTTGAAACTTCTGTTCGAGATCAGCAAAGGTTCGGGTGATTTTAGTAAGGGAACCAATCCGATTTAACGGAAGCCGTACGATCCGCGATTGTTCAGCCAAGGCTTGCATAATCGATTGACGAATCCACCAAACGGCATAGGAAATAAATTTGAAACCTCTTTTTTCATCAAACCGACTTGCGGCTTTAATCAAACCAAGGTTACCTTCATTGATGAGATCACCGAGGGTCAGCCCGCTATTTTGATATTGTTTGGCTACTGAAACCACGAAGCGAAGATTGGCTTTAGTTAGTTTTTCCAATGCCTGTTGGTCGCCTTCACGTATTCGTTTGGCAAGTTCTACTTCAACTTCAGCCGTAATCAGATCTACTTTCCCGATTTCCTGTAAATATTTGTCCAGAGATTGACTCTCCCGGTTTGTAATCTGTTTACTAATCTTGAGTTGACGCATGTAAATTGTTTTGGTGAATACTATGTATAAAGCTGAGGGTCAGTATGAATGTGACCGATGGAGGCAATGAAAAAGAGAAAATGTGTTGTGCGAAAAAATGGATAGGAATTCTGATTTCATGCAAGGTAGTCATTTAAACCCAATTGTATTCAATTATCATTCGCATAATGCTTATACGCGATCTGCGTTAGGAAGTATTAATTTCTAAAACAGCGCTTAGCACCCCACCACCAGCGCCTCGGACTGTACCAAGGAAGACTCTCTATGGCACCTAGAACTATACTGACAGTGCCACCCAGTCTAATTGTTTCATCATCTATCATTGTAATTCTTATTTCGTTGATTTCATTTTTGTTTACAGGATACTCTCCTGTTTTTAATCCAATAAACTCGAAGACGAGTATGTCTGATGCTGAAGAACTTTTTAAAGTCAACTGAAAGTTTCCATCAACATCAGTAACCGTTTTGTTACTAGTTCTTTTGAACGTTACATTAACACCGGCCAGCGCAGAACTATCACGAGCATAACGTACGTTACCTTTTAGCACAACACAAGAATCATTTGGAACATGAACAACTCTGCCCACTGTCCATTCGGGTTGCACTTCTTCCGTGGTAGGCTCGCATTTAGTGATAGTCTGTGCTGACGTTTGCCGCGATGAAAACAAAAGCAGCAAACTCACTAGCGTAAACGATAACCAATTTGTTTTGGAAGAGGAAGGTTGTTCAAACGTATAGACCTTTAATTGTTCCTGCTTAAAACGACCGCACGTGTTGAGCGATGGCTTCTTAAAATGAGATTTCAATTGCTCCTCACTCCAGCCCGTAAAATCAATGACTTCTTTTTGGCAGGAGCCGCAAAATCCTCCTTGCTCTGTTTTTTCAAAACTATTCCACTTTTCATGACAAGGTGTAGGGATAGCGAGTTTGATATTCTTTTGCATGGTGTAGGATTTTAATACCTACTGAAGATGCAAGTTCTATCAGCTTTCCATACAATGATCAGATTTTTTTGAATCACACACTCTTTGTTACCAGTCACCGGTTACCGGCCACTACTCCGATCTTAAATTCTTCACCGGATTAGCCAACGCAGCCTTTACAGATTGGTATCCTACCGTAAGCAGTGCAATCACGGTCGCAGCAACACCTGCCATCACAAATACCCATGCTGTAATATTAGTTTGATAGGCAAACCCCTGAAGCCACGTGTGCATAATGTAGTATGCAATAGGAGCGGAGAGCACGATGGAAACCACTACCAGTTTCAAAAAATCTTTTGATAACAGCGTCACGATTTGCATTACACTCGCACCCAACACTTTTCGAACCCCAATTTCTTTCACACGTTGTTCCGCAGTAAAGGTCGCGAGGCCAAACAGACCCAGGCATGCAATCACAATGGCAATGAGCGTAAAGTATTGGATGAGTGAAGCGGTCCGTTCTTCTTTCTCATAGTTCTTCTGAAAGTCCTGATCGAGAAAAGAATATACAAAAGGAGAGGTGGGATTAATTTTAGTCCAGATCTTTTGAAGACTTGTTATCAGTTCAGCATAGTCTGTTGTTTTAACATCGACAATCAGATAGGAGGTTGGCCCACTAAAGAAAGGAGAGATGGACAGCGCGAGTGGTTTTATCTTATTGTGTAAGCTTTGGAAGTGATAGTTCTTCACCACTCCGATAATACTCATCGCATGCGTTGCATTCTGGAATTCATAGTATACTTTTTTGCCTATCGCATTGTCGAGAGTATAGCCCAACTTTTTGATGGCCTCTTCATTCACCACCAGGTTTTCCATGTCGTTGGTAAATGCTTTCGAAAATTCTCTTCCCTTTAAAAGTTCAATCCCCAGCGTTTCTATATAACCGTCCTCGGCATAAGCAGTTTGTAGTTCTATATTATCAATGGCTACTTTCCCTTCAGCATGGAAGAGCATCCCCGTAATACTTTCAATGCCTGGATAAGTACCTCCCTTCGCAACTGACAGTACTTGTGCGTTACTTAGTAATTCATTTTTTAATACAGTACTGTTTGTATTCGACTCATTCGTCTGTATCGGTAAAATTATTTTTTGACTTTTGTTAAATCCTAAACTTTCATTGTTCAGATAATTCATTTGCTGGCGAATGACAAGCGCGCCCAAAATGAGTACAATGGAAATGGTAAACTGAAAAACCACCAGCCCTTTTCGGATGGATACGGCCGCAAGTGTATTCATCAATTTTCCTTTCAGTACAGTAGCGGGCTTAAAGGATGAAAGATAAAAAGCAGGGTACATGCCCGACAGCAACCCAGTTGCAATAGTAAGCGCGATAAGCCAGGTGTAAACATGGGGTACTTGTGTTAACGATAGATGCTTATTCGTTACCTGATTAAGAACCGGAATAAAAAGTTGAATTAGAAGTACTGCAAGCACCAAAGCCAGTCCGCTCATCAATACAGATTCACTCAGGAACTGGCCGACTAATGAGATCTTTGTAGCACCACTTACTTTTCGCATGCCTACCTCTCGTGCTCGTTTCTCGCTGCGTGCTGTGCTTAAGTTCATGAAATTGATACAGGCAATCAGAAGCAGAAACACAGCAATAGATGTGAAGATGTAGAGGTATTTGATATTTCCGTTAGGTGCTACCTCATAACCATAATAGGAATGCAGGTAAATGTCTTCGAGTGGTTGAATAAAAAGTGTTTTCGTGAATCCTGCGGCTTTGAACTCATCTCCGCCATTCCGATTCAGGAAATCCGTTAGCTTACTTTCAAACGTCTTTGCATTGGCTCCCTCTTTTAATTTGACGTACGTATGAAAGATACTATTCGCTGCCCATTGATTTTGCCCTTTTACCCATCCGCCAATATCGCCATTGTTCATAGAAAGAAACAGGCTGGCCGGTATATGTGATTTATTTGCGTTGCTTTTAAAAACTCCTTTTATGGTATAATTAAAATCGCCAAAGGAAAGACCTACTGTCAATATACGATCAATCGGGTTTTCATTGCCAAAGAATTTAAAGGCAATCTGGTCCGATATCACTATTGAATTCGGTTCGTTTAACATCGTGCGACCATCACCGTATTTAAAATTATATCGGAACAGTTGGAAGAACGTAGAGTCAACATAATAGGCATGCGTTTCGAAAAACTGTTTTTTATTCGCGTCATCTTTCAATAACATCTGTTCTGTTCCGGGAAAACGCAACAGCCTGGTTACCTCTTCTACTTCTGGAAAATCTTTTTTCAATGCTTCAGCCATGGGCGCTGGAGCAGCAACCCATTTCTCATCTTTCACTTCGGAAGCCACACGGTAGATGCGGTTGCCATCTTCATGATGTTTATCATAACTCGTTTCATCGAGCACGTAAAGCATAATGAAGACACAGGTTGCCATGCCTACGGCAAGACCGAAAATGTTGATGAATGAGAAACTTTTGTGGCTCCACAAATTTCGCAACGCGATCTTGAAATAACTTTTATACATACCGTAAGTGTTTAAATTTTTATATCCCTCCACTGGCCGAATAATGCCCGGCCTAAAGAGAAGTAGTACATCAATAATAAACCGCATATCAGCTTTCAACTTTCCACTTTCAACTTTCCGCTGCTGATACACCTCCATCAAATCACCCTCGATGTAGTCCTGCATATTTGGATGACAGTACCACCGAAAAAAACTCAGAACGAAGCGAGGAGGATTGTTCTTTTTCAAATCGTTATTCTTTAAAAGTCCTTTTCAACCATAGCAACCTTGTACCTCGTACTTTACACCTTGCACCTTGATTCATTCCGCCTTCAAACTCTTCACCGGATTTACCACAGCCGCTTTAATCGCCTGATAGCTCACCGTAACCAAAGCAATCACTATCGACAGCAAGCCCGCCATCACAAACATCCACCACTGCAAATCAATCTTGTAAGCAAAACCCTGTAACCACTGCGTCATGCTCCACCAGCCAATGGGAGTGGCAATGGCAACCGCGATGAGAACGTGTTTTATAAAATCTTTCGAAAGGAGCTGAACAATACCACTCACACTGGCGCCCAAAACTTTCCGGATGCCAATCTCTTTCGTGCGTTGTTCAGCAGCGTATGTTGCGAGTCCATATAAGCCTAGACAGGAAACGAGGATAACGAGTACGGAAAAGAAGAGGATGATGCGTCCTGTATTTTGTTGAGTTCTGTATTGACGTTCGATCGATTGATCAATAAACTGAAGATCCAATGTCCGTTTTGCTTCATGTGTTTTGTAGATTTTTTCAATCGTAGCAATGGCTTCCTGTGTTCGGCCCTCACTCGTTTTGATGAACACACCACTATAGTCGGCATTGGGCCAGCAACGCAATACCAGCGGCTCAATCGGCACGGTCATCGGCCGGAAATGAAAATCGTTTACTACTCCGATCACCGTGCCCTTGACACCCCAAAGGGTAATAGATTTGCCAATAGCCTGTTCAGCATTCCAGCTCATGCGCTGGACAGCCTTTTCATTAATCAGATAGGCAACGGTGTCGGACTTGGCCCCGCTAAAGTTTTTGCCTGCAACCAGCCTGACACCGGTGGTCGTTAGAAAATCTGGATCAATATTGACCTGTGTGATGAGAATCTGATCATCCTTTGTTTGGCCTTCCCACTCAAAGCTCCAGGTTGAATTACTGACATCAATTAAATTGGTTGAGCTTACAGCAGCCGATGCAATACTGGATTGATTTACTAACTCCGATTTAAAAGGTGCTGCTTCCTTCCACCGATTGTTCTTAAGACGCACATACAGTAAATGCGACTGATCAAAACCAAGGTTTTTGTGTTCAATAAACTGGAGTTGATTATACACTACCAGCGTGCTGATCAACAGAATAATGGAAAAGGAGAATTGACATATTACCAGTACGCTCCTGAAGCGCGACCCTGAACCGGATTGAAATTGACCCTTCAGCACTTTCGCAGGTTTAAAAGAAGACAGATAAAAGGCCGGGTAAAAACCTGCGAGCACGCTGATGCTGAAAATGGAAAGCGCCAAAATGCCGAGAAATGCCGGCTCGTTAAAAGGTATATAGAGCGACTTCTCTGCAATGTTATTCAACAAGGGTAGTAAAAGTTCCAGCATCGGCAAGGCGATAGCAAAAGAAAGAACAGTGAGCATCAAGGATTCCGTTAAGAATTGTTTGACCAGTTGTCTTTTGAACGCACCCACTACTTTACGCACGCCCACTTCCTTCGAACGCTGAAGAGCACGGGCCGTGGTAAGGTTCACAAAATTGAATATCGCGATGAGCAGTACCATAATGGCCACTGCGAAAAATACCTGTACATAGACAAAGTCGTTGGTCTTGCTGGTATCGGTTTGAAAATCAAATTTGGAATGAAGATAAATATCACGCATTGGTTGTAGAAGAAGCGTGCGTTGGTCGTCTTTGGATCCGAAATCTGAATATTTGTCAATATACTTCGTAAGCTTGCGATCGAACTGAACGTCATCAGCATTTGGGTCAAGCTGAATATACGTGATATAGGAGTTGTTCCCCCAGGCGTAGTCATTGTCGTTGTAGGCAACCAATGAAAATGGCAGCAACGCATCAAACACAATGTGCGAATTGGTTGGTGCATCTTCTGCAATACCTGCTAACGCCAAGGTATATTCTTTTCCCCAGCTCGTTAACTGAATGATCTTGCCCAAAAGATTTTTGTCTGTTCTCCATTGCGGCCCAAGCAAGCGATCGGCCAGTGACTCGGTGAGCACAATTTCGTCTGGTTTTAAAAGAACAGTTTGCGGATTACCCTTTACTAATTTAAAATCAAACATCGTAAAGAAGGCATTATCCGTTAGGCGTATTGCATTGGTCTCCACGTTTGAATCCTCTATTTGCAACACACCAGGCTTATAACCAAGCCGGCACGTTTCCATCACTTCCGGAAAATCTATTTCCATGGCAGGAGCCAACGGACCCGGTGTACTGGCAACATCATACATTACCCCAGCCTGCTTTTGTTTCTCAACAACTCGGTAGATATTTCTCAGGTTTTTATGAAAAGAATCAAAGCTGAATTCATCCTGAATATAAAGCCCAATCGCCAGGCAACAGGCAAGTCCAATGGCAAGCCCAAATACATTAATAAAGGAGTAGACTACATTTCTCCTGATATTCCTCCAACCGATTTTAACATAGCTCTTGTACATACCATAAGAGTTTAAATTTTTATGTCCTTCCACTGGCTTAATGATCCCCGGCCTAAAAAGCAATAACACATCAACAATAAACCGTATATCCGCTTTCAACTTTCCACTTTTAACTTTCCGCTGCTGATACACCTCCATCAAATCACCCTCGATGTAGTCCTGCATATTTGGATGACAGTACCACCGAAAAAAACTCAGAGCGAAGCGAGGAGGATTGTTCTTTTTCAAATCGTTATTCTTTAAAAACTTTCTCAAGTCATCAACAACCTTGAACCTTACCCCGGGCCGTGATTGTCTTTTCATTGTCCGCCAAAATAGAACTGATGGGAAAAGAAGACATCACTACATTTTTGAAATTACTTCCGTAGACGTTCCGAAGTTCGCTCCCAAGTTGATACGACTGGCTCGACCACGTTTCAATGCTACCGTCTATGGTATTATTCTGAAGCACTGCGGCAATGCTGTTGTAATGCTCCTGATGTTTGTTGTACGACAGCTCATCATGTACCCACAGGCCCATAAGCATGGCAACGGCAAGACCGAGCGCAGGTCCACCGATATTGATGAAGGAATATCCTTTATCCCTTACAAGATTTCTCCAGCCGATTGTAAAATAACTTTTATACATACCGTAAGTGTTTAATCTTTTATATCCTTCCACCGGCCGAATAATCCCCGGCCTAAAAAGCAATAACACATCAACAATAAACCGTGTATCCGCTTTCAACTTTCCGCTTTTAACTTCCCGCTACCGATACACCTCCATCAAATCCCCTTCGATATAATCCTGCATCTCCGGATGGCAGTACCACCGGAAGAAGTGGAGAAAGAATTTAGGTGGTGTGTTCATCTGTCTATTCCGATCGTAAACTGGTAACCGGGTTGGCGATGGCTGCTTTAACAGATCGATATCCAACCGTTAGCAACACAACGGTTAGTATGATTGCCAGCTCCAGTGCGTAAACCCAAATGCCAATCTCAACCTGGTAAGCATAGCCTGCTAACCAATGGGACATAATCAGCCAACCAATGGGCGCTGCAATCAGAAATGCTATGATGACCAGGTAAGAAAACTCTTTTCCGAAAATCCAGAGTATTTGCGAAACATTGCCACCCAATACTTTTCGTATCCCGATCTCCTTTGTTTTCTGAACCGCTATAAACGAAACCAGTCCATATAACCCCAGACCACCAATGATAAGGGCAATGAATGAGAACACTTGTACCATCGTCATCATGCGTTGCTCCGTTTCATAAAACTGCGCAATTTGGTCATCCAGGAAATCATACTTATAAATCTGCTCCGGGTACATAGCGCTCCATGTTTTTTCAAGCGCAGCCAGCGTAGTGGCTGCATCGCTCATGTTAATTTTCACAGCATAT
>JBDTTT010000111.1:0-18763 GCA_039930485.1 Chryseolinea sp. | reverse complement strand
TTCTAAACCAGTGGGATGAGGCCTCCATCAGTTTTGTTAAGAGCATGCAACCTACTCTGCCATATTCACATCTATTTTTATATTTTTAACCTAATACTTTATCACTATGTTCCGCAATTACCTTAAAGTAGCCATCCGAAATATTCTAAAGCATAAGTTCTACTCAGCTCTTAATATTTTAGGACTTGCTTTTGGTCTCACAGCTTGTTTCCTTATCGGCCTCTATATTTTTGATGAGCTGAGTTATGATACATTTCATAAAGAAGCGAACAATGTGTATCGCATCGGACTGATGGGAAAAATTGCAGGGCAGGAAATAAACACCTCTTCATCGTGCGCACCTTTAGCGCAAACTATGGTAGCAGACATTCCGGGTGTTGAACAGGCTACCCGTCTTAATAAGGAAGGAAATCTGGTGGTGAAGTTTGCAGATAAGGCGTTGGTTGAACAAGATGTAATTTATGCCGACTCTAACTTTTTTGAATTCTTTACTTTTAAATTATTGGAGGGCGATGCTCGCACGGCCTTGAAAGAACCCAATACCCTCGTGCTCACTAAAGTGGCAGCAACCCGATATTTTGGAAACGAATCAGCGTTGGGAAAAATCATGACGATAGGTAATGATAATAAAGCCTTTACCGTAACAGGCATAGCAGAGGAACCGCCTCACAATTCACATATCAAGTTTGAGATTATTCTTTCTGCAGCCTCTAATGAGAACATGAGATCGAACCAATGGTTAAGCAATAGTTTCTTCACCTATTATCGCAAAAATTCAAATACTACCATTGAAAGTATTGAAGCCAAATTAAGAGAGATGGTAATTAAACATACCGGACCTGAATTGGAAAGTGCTTTGGGAATAAACTTTGCAGATTTTGAAAAGCAGGGAGGAATTTATGCATACTACTCTTTTCCGCTGCTCGATTCGCATTTGTATAAAACAGATATGGACAGCGACTTAACACCGCGAAGTGATATTAAGAATGTTTACTTTATGGCGGCCATCGGAATTTTTATTCTGTTAATTGCCTGCATCAACTTTATGAATCTTTCCACAGCACGATCGGCCAGTCGCGCGAAGGAAGTTGGCTTGCGTAAAACATTAGGTTCGCTTCGCTCTACCTTGATGGCACAATTTATAGCGGAATCTTTTCTCTACACGTTCACAGGAACAGTATTGGCCTTTCTTGCTGTGTATGCATTTTTGCCGGGCTTCAATTTATTGTCGGGTAAGGAGCTTACGTTTAATTCTTTATTCTCTACTCAGTCCGTTATTGGTATTAGTATAATCTTTTTCATGGTTGCTATATTGGCCGGAAGCTACCCTGCATTTTACCTCACTTCTTTTAATCCTGTAGATGTATTGAAGGGTAAGGTAAGGTCCGGTATGAAGAGTAAAGGTATCCGTAGTGTACTGGTGGTGGTGCAGTTCACAATATCAATTTCACTCATTATTAGTACGATGGTTGTGTATAAACAACTCTCGTATTTACAAGACAAAAACATCGGCTTGGATAAGCAACAGGTATTGGTACTTCGAAATGCAAGAAGACTTACATCGAACATGGATTCATTTAAAGAAAGTCTGAATAGCACAACGGGCATTGTGAATTCAAGTTATACCAATAATGTATTTCCTGGGGTAAACAACACCACGATATTTCGCGCAGCAGGAACGAACGTGGATCATATAATGGGCACATACTATGCTGATTATAATCACACAGATGTACTAAAAATGACACTGGCGGAAGGTCGCTTCTTCTCGAAAGATTTTCCTTCTGATTCAACGGCTTGCGTAATTAATGAAGCTGCGGTAAAAGAGCTGGGATGGACCAGTGCGATGAATCAAAAGCTAACCACTTTTAATGGAGAGAAGCCATTCGACATGAATGTAGTGGGGGTGGTGAAAGATTTTAATTTTGAATCATTCAAATCGAAAGTGAGGCCAATGGTAATTCAACTTACACCAAAGTCGAACAATATGTTGATTCGCTATGAAGGATCGGCAAAAGATGCGGTAGAGAAAGTAGAAGCACTCTGGAGAAAGAATGCTGTGAACGAACCTTTCGAGTATACTTTCCTGGATGAAAACTTTGACGAGTTGTTTCGCGAGGAACAACGATTAGGTCAGGTGTTCTCGGCCATGACGGGCATTGCAATTTTTATAGCTTGTTTGGGATTATTAGGTCTCGCTTCCTTCACAGCTGAACAACGCACCAAGGAAATTGGTATCCGCAAAGTAATGGGTGCTTCTGTTTCTTCAGTAAGTGCCATGCTCTCAAAAGAGTTTATGATTTTAGTAGGTGTATCGTTTGTAATCGCGTGCGCATTAACGTGGTATTTTATGAACAGTTGGTTGAGCACCTTTGCTTACCGAATTGAGCTGAGCATTTGGGTATTTGCCTTGGGTGGATTGCTGGCTGCGGTCATTGCATGGCTTACGGTGAGCTTTCATTTTATTAAGGCGGCTCGCTCAAATCCGGCTGTTTCAATCCGAAATGAATAGTTTTTATTTATGGAAAACCCACTTTCTCGCTTCAATTCGCATCTTTTTTTGGGCTATGTTAAGTTTTTGTGAATCCGATAATAGTCAGCTAACATTTACTACTTTGTAGTAATAATTTTAACAGGTATGGAAAAAACAAAGACATCAAAGAAGGCGCTGAGAGGCCTTATAAACGATTCAATGCAAGAGGTACTCGCCAATTTAGAGTTACCAGCGCCAAGCAAAAAGGTAAAGAAACTGCTGCATCGAAATGCAAAGAAAATCGCTTCTGTTTATGCAGACATTTTGAAACGAGGGGATAAGAAAAAGAAGAAAGCAGAGAAGTTTGCAGAAGACAAAGTCAAGTCAAAAGGCAAGAAATTGAAAGCTGTTAAAGTTTCTAAAAAGCAAGAACTGGAAACAGCTTAAAGCTTAGTCAACATGATTTCAATTTAAATAGGCCCTTGACGAAAGGGCTTATTTATTTCTATAATGTTCCTGGAGCCATTCAAAAACAGAGATGTTGCAAAGTAGAAGCAGCATGCCGTAAAAAACATCTTCAAACGGAATAGTGGCTAAACGCAGGCCAAGATTTTCTTTATCATTATACCACACCACTTCTCCATCAATAAAGCTGCCGGTTAAAATTCCATTCACCAATAAAAATGGAACAAGGATAAATCCAAAAGCAAAATAAAACCTTCCCATGAAGCGTGGCTTAATTTTTAACATGAGGAAGGCGAGAGCAAGTGAAAGCAATGTAAAGGTTGTTCCCGTATACCATTTATCGATATGGTAAATTCCAAAAATTAAAAGGATAATAATCAAAGCACTGGATATGAGTTCCTGATGTGGGAAGAGATAATCTCTTTCAACAAGATGATTGATGGTGAAGTAAGTAAACAAGCATGCATACGGAATACAGATGAAGAATAGAATCTCTTCAATTGGTAAAACGCCAATATAAATTCCAGTAACATAGGTTGAATTAAATCCCCAAACACCTAAATACGTAAAGGCCTCATCCCATAAAACAAAAACGAATGCAGGTAATAGAATGGCAACCCATAAATATTTCCACTTTTTATAGAAAGGCGCTTTTGAATGAAAGCTGAAGAGAAAAGGAAACACGATGGAAAGAAAGTCGATCGTGAGGTAGAGGTATTTTGGATTCAAGGCTATTGTGTTTCTTGTCTGTCTTTTTTAAAGTCGAACTTTTTTGGTTCGTATTTTTTTGGAGCATACAAAAACCCAAAAGCCTCGCATCCTTCCTTTGTATGCTTTCCGTGATGAATATAATGTGCATTAATCATACGTTGCAAATATCGACTTCTTTTTTGAGGTCTCCACCTGGCGCGCTGATGTACAATAATATCATGAAAGACAAGGTAGAAAAATCCGTAACAAAAAATGCCAATGGCCACGGCAATTAAATAAGGATTGTAACGAACTACTGAAAAATAATAGAACAATGCAATTGAAGGAATGCTAAAAACGACTGCAAACAAATCGTTTTTTTCCAACGCATGATTATGAATGGTATGGTGCGATTTGTGCCATGACCAAAGGATACCGTGCATAATGTATTTGTGTGAGAACCAAGCTACAAACTCCCAAAACAGAAAAGTTCCGATGGCAATCAGCGCGCAAATGATAATCGTGATTATGTCCATACTTCAAGCTGACTTTCTTATTTCGTTATTCTGTTTATTGAAGTAGGCCTCCAATACCTTGAACCGATAATCAAAAATACTATTTACCTCACGCGCTACAAACAGCCATCCTATGAGTCGGCCAATGATACCGAAAGGTATGGCATAGTTCACTTCATCAATCATCTCAATGCCACCATCCATTTCTTCAAAATGATGTTGATGATGCCAGAGTGCATAAGGCCCGAAGCGTTGCTCATCAACAAAATAGTGGGGTTCTGAAACGTGTTTAATCTCTATTACCCAATGTATTTTAATGAGTGGAAGAATACGAACGAAATACCGGATGATCTGACCCGCATACATCTTTTCGCCTCCGGAGATGTATAGGATTTCAAATCCCATCTCTTTGGGAGTAATTTTAGAAAGGTTCTTGGGTGTTGAGAAAAATGCCCAAGCTTCAGCTACTGTAATGGGCAAAAATTGTTTGCGCTTGATGGTGTAAATCTTCATGCTCTAAGAATACTTATCGCAGCACAATGTTCCTGGCCATCTTCGGAAAAATGATTCCATGAAAAGGCAAAACAGCATACCAGTAAATTCGTCCCCATAAACCCAATGGACGAAAAGTAGCTGTTTGAATGAACATATTTTCTTTAACTCTAAACTCCAGCCATGCTTCACCAGGAAGTTTCATTTCGCCATACAACAGTAGTCTTCCATTTTTTTTATCAGCAAGAAGTACACGCCAAAAGTCCAACGCATCGCCCGTTTTTAAATCGGTTTCGCTTCTTCTACCCCTTCGCAAGCCTACACCACCTACTGCTTTATCAATAATGCCACGGAGGCCCCACATCCAATCACCAAAATACCAGCCGTGTTTTCCCCCGATGCGCCAGATATTGTCAACAACTAGCGCAGCAGGTCTGTCAAATCCAATCTGCTGTTTATTTTTATAACATCCATGTTCTGGAACTTCAATGTAGTTCAGAAAATTCTTATCGAGAGAGTCAAAGGCCACAGCATCTTTCCAATTGGAGATTATATCTTTTTGGTTGATGCGCTCGAATGCAATTTCCAATGTCTCCTCATAACTTAGCAACCGATTTAAAATCATAGTATGAATACACATATCGCGACAAATCACTTCATTTTTTAAACTGCTTACCAAGCTTCGCGCAAGTGAATAGGATGTTGATGTTACAAAGTATAACCAAAGCGATGAAAGTTTAGGAGTGAGTATAGGTACGGTGAAAATAATTCTGTTCAACCCTCGTGCTTTTGCAAAACCCAGAAGCATTTCTTTGTAAGTGAGAATATCCGGTCCACCGATGTCAAATACTTCGTTGAAGGTTTCTTTCATCAGTAAAACACCTTTCAAATATTCAATTACATTTCGGATCCCGATGGGTTGGCACTTGCTCTTCAGCCATTTTGGTGCGACCATAATGGGAAGTTTCTCAACTAAATCGCGAATTATTTCAAATGAGGCACTGCCTGATCCTATTACAATAGCAGCCCGCAACGTTGTTACGGGCACTCTTGATTTTCTCAGAACACTTTCTACCTTCTTTCGGGAAAGAAGGTGATCTGAAAGATGGTCATCATTCGAAATTCCACTTAAGTAAATAATCTGTTTCGCCTCAGTTTGATTAATGTAATTGATAAAATTCTCAGCCGAATCTTCTTCTATTTTTCCGAAGTTTGGATAGGAAGAACTCCTGGAATGAACAAGGTAATAGGCAGCATCAATGACCATCGGTAAACCGATCATGGTTTTATGATCACCAAGATCAGCTTCAACGAGCGTGATATTTTTTAAGAATTCTTCCGTAAAATCTTCAGAGTCGAAGCGCCTTCTATCGCGCACCAAACAAATTACATGGTGGCCTTCGCTTACTAAAACAGGTAACAACCTGCGGCCAATGTAACCGGTAGAGCCGGTGAGTAGTATTCTCATTCCGTTGTGAATATCACTAAAGTTATTTGAAGAAACACAATTAACCGGTAAGATTTATAAATACCAATGAATTAACCAAGCGCTTCTTTATACCTTTTTAGCACTCTCTCCCGAGCCAGCTTATGCTCTACTATCGGCTTGGGATAATTTTCTGTATTTAATTCCTTCACCCATTTCTTAATGTATTCTAATTTTGGATCAAACCTTTCGGTTTGCAATGCAGGATTAAATACCCTGAAGTAAGGATCAGCATCATAACCCGATCCGGCCGCCCACTGCCAGCCACCGTTATTCGCTGCTAAATCAAAATCTAAAAGTTTTTGTGCAAAGTAAGCTTCACCCCATCGCCAGTCAATCAATAAATGTTTAGTAAGAAAACTTGCTACAATCATTCGAACCCGATTATGCATAAATCCGGTTGCATTTAATTCCCGCATACCGGCATCTACAATTGGGTAACCCGTTTTACCTTCACACCACAATTCAAACTCAGCGGCATCATTCCTCCAGATAATTTTGTCGTATGCAGGCTTAAATGCTTTTGTCTCTACTTCAGGAAAATGCCATAAAATCATGTGATAGAAATCGCGCCAGATTAATTCATTCAACCACTGTTCATTTTTTTTTATTGCGACTTGGGCCAGTTTACGAATACTTACAGTTCCAAAACGAAGGTGAATGCTCAATTGTGTTGTTCCCCGAATGGCAGGAAAATTTCGTTGCTTGTCATATTTGTCAATGATAGAAGTTTTAATAACGCGCTCAGGAAAATCAAGATCAGATGATTTAAAACCAATATCTTTTAAGGTAGGAAGCGGTAACGGTTTTATTTTGAGAAAGTGGCTTCCGTATTTTTCAACCGGATAACCCGAAAGAAAGAATGTATTGAGTTTGGCTTTCCATTTTCGGCTATAGGGTGTGAAGATGGTATAAGGTTTTCCATCGTCTTTTACGACTTCGTCTTTTTCAAAAATTACCTGATCTTTAAATGTTTTGAAAGCAATGCCTCTCTCTTCTAAAATGTTTTTAATTGTAGTATCTCGCTTGCGGGCATACGGCTCATAATCATGATTAGTATAAACTGCTTTTGGATTTAATTTTTTATACAGATCAATGGGATTTCCATGAAGGACGAGGAGCGAACTTCCCATCTCCTCCAATTGAGTTTTGATAAGACTGAGGGATTGATGAATAAACTCAACGCGCCTATCTTGCTTATCTTCTAACTTCTCCAGGATTTCCGTATCGAAAATAAAAATGGGAATTACGTTTTTATTTTCTTTCAGAGCTGCATACAAGCCGGCATTGTCTTGTAGGCGAAGATCTCGTCTAAACCAAAAGATAGTAGTTGAAGGATTTATAAATGATTTCAGATTGGATAAATGGGAGAGTCTCAATTTAGCTGGTGGTTTCTGTGTAAACAGAATATCGACCGTTTTGTTTATGAACTCTTAATTTGTTGCACTGTGGCAAGTTATACCTTAAAGCTTGGTCAGTTGAAATTCTATTATGACTCAATCTCTATCCGGTGAAGAATCCGATTGGAGTGTTTATCCAACAAAATAGTATGTCGCATCGGACTTTTAATGCACTCATAATAGGTAAAGTCCTCGGGATTAATATTCCAAAAAAATGAGGAAGATTCTACTTCCTGATCAGAACGCGTATGTTTTCCATTTAATGAAAAATCGCTATCTATCTTTCTGCACTGTGTATCTGACAAGCGAGTATTCATATTGAACGGTAAAATATTGATGGCTCTTAACAGTTCTTGTTGATTGGCATTGTATTCGAAGTAGCATGTATATCTCCCGGTTACATAAGTAGCCTTAACTCCTTTTAATTCTTGAATAGATAAATTAGATAATGAACTGGACGGTAATGTGTCTAACAGAGAGACTAATTTTATTTCAGGACTTTCATATTCATTTGCTAAGTATGAGGATGATTCGCCCGGCTTTTTACAAGCGAAGATTGAAAGAATGAGGAGGGTGGGAAGAATAAATGATCGCATGAGTTTTTTGATTCAGAACCCAGGTCTATAATTTTTTTCAGCACGTCAAGTGCTTTCGTTTCCGATTCATCAATTGTACCATCGGCATTAACAATGTCATACATATCGGTATAGATTTTATACTTCTGCGCAAATTTAATCTGACTGAAATGACTAAACGTATCTTTACAGAGTTCCGTTAATTTTGATTGGTCGAAAGCCTGGTATTGTTTCACCGCTTCCTGAAGTTTCTTTTCCGGATCACTTTCTTTCGGAAAAATCTTGTGCATCTTGGTTCGTATCACGTCCATCTCTGTGGAGTGATAATCGCCATCGACATGGGCCATGTGCACATAAAGAAAGAGTACGAAATCCGCAAAATTCTGATGGATGACCATGCTTCAGTAATTTGATCTAATGCAATTTAAGATAATAGTTTTATTTACCTGAATTACTCAACTTTAAACACCGATTCTGATTCGTGCATTCGTGGCAACATGAAGACCGAAAGCAACAGAGTCAATTTTAAGCAGCAAAGCCATATAGGTTTCCAGTATGAAGAATTACACATTTCCTCCCGGCTATAATTTCATTAAATCGATAAATCGTACCATCAAGCAGGTTAAGAATCCAATCGGTACCATGCAGGAAAGCATGGAACGATTTCATGGAACCTATTCGGTTAGCCTTGGGTCACGAAAAATAATCGCTACGCAGGATCCGGGTTTTATGGATCACGTGTTGAAAACCAATCATCGGAATTATCATAAGTCTCCTATGGTCACGGATCAATTGGGAAGGTTTTTAGGTAATGGATTGCTGACTTCTAATGGCGAGTTCTGGCTTAAACAAAGACGATTGATACAGCCTGGTTTTCATACGGATAAGATTAAAGCGCTGTATGATATTATCAAGAAAACGGTAGACGATTTTTTGAAAGTTTTACCAACAGGTGAACAAGTAGATGTTTATCCGTGGATGAATAAACTGGCGTTTGAAATTGTAATCAATACCTTGTTTGATGTGATAGTTCCGGAAGCCAGTAGAACAGCACTGAATAGTTTTATAAATGAGACGCAGGCTTTTGTGGTGAAAGATATTCGTCAACCGTATTTGAGTTGGTGGTTTAGACTATCAGGCGAAGTGCAAAAGAATCTTGATAATTCTCAAAAGGCGCGATCCATCATTCGTAACATCATTCAGGAAAGAAAATTGAGTGGTGAAAAAATCAATGACTTGCTGGATATGTTGTTGGACGCGCGTTATGAAGATACGGACGAAGCCATGAACGAAGAGCGAATCATCGATGAGATTTTAGTGATGATCATAGCCGGCCATGAGACAACCGGTAATGCCCTTTCGTGGATGTTATATCTTTTAGCAAATCATCCAAATGAATTGGAGAAGCTGAAACAAGAGACAAAAGATATAAGCCTGGAACAATGCGTTCGCCATGATCGATTAACAGCAGTGATTAATGAAACCATGCGGCTGTATCCTCCTGCATGGATCAGTGATCGAATAGCATTGGATGATGATGCCTATCAGGATTATACCTATCCAAAAGGCAGCATCATTTTAATGTTTTATTATGGACTGCATCGCGATAAAAAATATTGGAACAATCCTCAATCATTTCTTCCGGATCGTTTTCTAAAACAAAATATAGATAAGGATAAACCGAAAGCGTTCTATCCCTTTGGTGCCGGTCCACGACTTTGCATCGGAAACAATTTCGCTATGGCTGAGATGGCCATATTCATACAAGCGATCATCCACCATTTTGAGATTTTGCCAACGGATGTAACACCAATCATAAATCCTTTGGTGACTCTTCGGCCTGATAAAGTGCTGTTGAAAATCGGGAAAGTTTAAGATTCTCACGCAAGCTGACGCTTGAACCGGCAACAAAAAAGGCTTCACCTTTCGATGAAGCCCTTTTTAATGTATTGTGAATGACGATTACATCATACCACCCATTCCGCCACCGTGTGGCATAGCAGGTGCTGCAGACGATTCTTCAGCAATTTCAGATACTACTGCTTCTGTTGTTAACAACAGACCAGCGATAGAAGCTGCGTTCTCCAATGCAAGACGCGTTACTTTAGTTGGATCGATAATACCAGCATCAAAGAAGTTCTCGAACTTATTGTCGCGAGCGTTGTATCCGAAGTCTTTCTTGCCATCGCGAACTTTGTTCACGATTACAGAACCCTCCTGACCAGCGTTCTCAGCGATTGTTCTCAATGGAGCTTCCAATGAAAGACGAACGATGTTAACACCCGTTGCCTGATCTTCGTTAGTCAATCCAAGGGTCTCGATGTTTTTCAACGCTTCGATAGCACGGATGTATGCAACTCCACCACCAGGGACAATGCCTTCCTGAACAGCGGCACGTGTTGCATGCAATGCATCGTCAACGCGGTCTTTCTTTTCTTTCATTTCAACTTCTGTAGCAGCACCTATGTAAAGGATAGCAACACCACCAGAAAGTTTAGCCAAACGCTCTTGTAATTTTTCTTTATCGTAATCAGAGGTAGTCGTTTCGATTTGCGCTTTGATCTGACCAATCCGAGATTGGATGTCAGCTTTTTTACCAGCACCGTTAACAATAGTTGTATTGTCTTTATCGATGTTGATTTTTTCTGCGCGACCTAGATCTTCAAGTGTAGCGTTCTCTAACTTCAAGCCTTGCTCTTCAGCAATTACTTTACCGCCAGTAAGAACTGCGATATCTTCCAACATCGCTTTTCTTCTATCGCCAAAGCCAGGGGCTTTAACAGCAGCCACACGCAGAGCGCCACGGATTTTGTTTACTACCAATGTAGCCAATGCTTCACCTTCAACTTCTTCAGCAATGATCACAAGTGGTTTACCAGTTTGTGCAGTTTGCTCAAGGATTGGAAGAAGTTCCTTCATGCTGCTGATCTTCTTATCGTAGATCAATACATAAGGCTGATCTAAGTCAGCTTCCATTTTCTCAGTGTTGGTAACGAAGTAAGGAGAAAGGTATCCTCTGTCAAATTGCATACCTTCTACAGTCTTCACTTCAGTTTCAGTTCCTTTAGCTTCTTCAACAGTGATCACACCGTCTTTACCTACTTTCTCCATTGCATCTGCGATCATCTTACCGATGGTCTCATCGCTGTTTGAAGAAATAGTAGCTACTTGAGCAACTTCACTTGAGTCTTTAATTTTCTTGGATTGTTTCTTCAGGTTTTCAACAACTGCAGAAACTGCTTTGTCAATGCCACGTTTCAAATCCATCGGGTTAGCACCAGCGGCTACGTTCTTAATACCGTGTGAATAAATTGCCTGGGCCAAAACAGTAGCTGTTGTAGTACCGTCACCGGCAGCATCAGCAGTTTTAGAAGCAACTTCTTTCACTAATTGAGCACCCATGTTTTCGATAGGATCTTTCAATTCGATTTCTTTTGCAACGGATACACCATCCTTAGTTACTGTAGGTGCACCAAATTTCTTATCCAAAATAACGTTACGGCCTTTAGGACCAAGCGTTACTTTTACTGCGTTCGCTAACTTATCAACGCCTTTCTTTATCTTATCTCTTGCGGAGGTATCGAAGGTTATTTCTTTTGCCATGATTCTATAATATTTAGGATTGTGAATTAAATGATTCCGAAAATGTCAGAGTTACGCATAATGAGGTACTCTTTGCCATCGATGTTGATTTCAGTACCGGCATATTTACCGTACAAAATGTTGTCGCCAACTTTTACTGTTACAGGCTTGTCTTTTAAGCCTTCGCCAACGGCAATAACTTTACCTTTTTGAGGCTTTTCTTTTGCTGTGTCTGGAATGTAAAGACCAGAGGCTGTTTTAGTCTCTGCTTCTGCGGCTTCAATAAGCACGCGATCCTCATTTGGTTTGAAATTGATCTTTGCCATATACATGGATGATTTAAAGGTTAAACAATTTTAGAGTTGCCCTTCCGCTTTAACACGATTTATGCCATGGCGAAAAGGAGGTGCAATAACGGACAAATTTGCTGAAAACTGGCAGTTTTCCCTGCATTTCAATCGGTATCTGACAGACTCTGTCAGGTTTGGCAGGGCGAGGCGCGTTATCGGTTAATCATTAATGGTTAATCGTCAGGTCCATGTGAAAAGGATCTTGAATGAAAATGGCAGGCCTGATGCGAGACTGATTATGCAAATACGAGCAGGGTATAGGAGAAACATTAACGGGTATCTTGGGTGAACTACGGAACTATGAAGGATTCTTAGATCAAAGTCTGTATAAAGGCTCTATAAGGCCAGGCTGCTTAAAGGTCAGGGGTCACTGGATTTGGCTCCGAATTTCCCTTTTCGGAACCTGTTTCAAGATATAAAAATACCGTGTGATCGCCTAACCATAGACGACAATACAAATCAGCCTGGCTTATTTGGAATTAAGCAATGCATTTCAATCGTTCCCGCCACGTAGTTTGTTAAAGAAGCGATGTTACTTTTTCCGGAACCTTGTCATACATGAATAGATTACGTACATTTTAAATCAGGATAGTATTGCTTAACCTTTAAGCAACATGAATAACGATTAACCATTAACTGCTGCGCGATGGAGAAATTATCGAAAGATTGGCTTACCCAGGGACTGATTGATTTTGAGTACAAGAAATATTTGTTGATGGGATATCTTCAAACCGTTCAGAAATCTTTTGATCGAACAGAGCTTTATCCCTTTATGTCTGATCTCGTTTTTCATTATCGCAATCTGGTTTCCATCAAAGAAAATAAATCATTGATTCGCGAATCGTTTCCAAAGGAGATTTCAATTGAGGAATTTAAACGACTTGAACTGAGTTATCGAAAACTGATTGATGACGATGCCGTGATGAGTGAGCTTGAAAGCATCATTGAATTTGCATTACCTCAGCTACAGGATTCATTGAAAGATGGAACAGTGATTTATGATTACGTAGAATCACAATGTGAAATTTCACCGGTCGGAGTAACACCGTTGTATGCGAAGGAAGGTTATTTGTTTGTTACTCAACCACCGGAGAAAGAAACATTGTTGTACCGATATCAGGTCAGTATTTTTGGTGACAGTCAGGATCAACTACGAACGCTCAACACCGAGTACATTGACACCATTACGAAAAGTAAAGTCGAGACTTACGAGCAATTAAAACTTGGTCTCATTAAAAAGTTTAAAGACCTGCCGAATCCGGCTACCTATTTGATTTTATCCAAGATGAAATTTCCGTTCTCGGAGACGTTGATGCCCGTGGCGAAGCGATTGTTTGTGAAGCATATTTCGAATACAGCCTAGTAAAGTTTTGAGGTTGGTAGATAAATTATATCTTTTGATCCTATAACCTGAATTCTCTTCATTAATTCATTTGCATTTACCAAAATGGAGTTTCATCTTTCATAATTGATTGATGAACGATGGAACAAAAACAATTGAAGTATTTCCTTTTCGTAGTCCTCTATGTGCTGATTAGTTTCCCCGGTTTTTCTCAAACTGTGCTGCCCAACAACCCACCCAGTCTAAAGTGGTATCAGGTTAATACCTCTCACTTTCAGGTAATTTATCCGAAAGGTTTTGAAGCGCAGGCCCAGCGGATGGCGAATACATTGGAATACATTCATGATCCGGAAGCAAAAACACTTGGCAGCAAGCCCAAAAAGATTTCAGTAATTCTTCAGAATCAATCATCCGTATCGAATGCGTTTGTTTCCATACTTCCAAGACGAGCAGAGTTTTATACCATGCCTTCACAGGATTATAATTTTATAGGTACGAATGATTGGTTAAATCTGCTTGCTTCGCATGAGTATCGACATGTAGTGCAATTTCAACATGCCAAGCGCGGCTTTAATAAAGCGTTATATTATTTATTCGGAAATACAACACTGGCCGGTATGGCACAGGTTTCTGTTCCTCAATGGTTTTGGGAAGGTGATGCTGTTGCAACCGAAACTGCCTTTACTCCAAGTGGACGCGGACGCATCCCAAATTTTGGATTGGTCTTCAAAACGAATCTGATGGAAGGACGAACCTTCAATTATCATAAGCAATACGTTCGATCGTATAAGAACAACATCCCCAATCATTATGTACTTGGCTTCCACATGGTGAGCTATCTGAGAAGGAAAACAAATGATCCTGAAATCTGGGGAAAGATTACAGCGCGCACGTGGAATGTTCCATTTCTTCCTTTTGCGTTTTCAAATGCTATTCACAAAGAAACTGGTATGCATGTGCCGGCATTGTATCGCGATATGGCGGCAACATTAAAAAAAGAATGGCAAGCTGAAATTGATCAACTTCAACTTACTTCATTCGAGAAAATAAATAACAGAAAATCAAAAGCGTATACCGATTACCAATTTCCTCAAGCCCTGGAGGATGGAAGCATACTCACTATGAAGAGTGGCATTGGTGACATCGAGACATTTGTTTTATTGAAAGATGGTAAGGAACAAAAAGCATTTACACCCGGATTTATAAATGATGCCGGAATGCTTTCTGTATCCAACTCGAAAATAGTTTGGAGCGAATACGGATATGATCCACGTTGGGGTGTGCGTACCTATTCATTAATCAAAGCATATGATGTAAAATCAAAAACGAAATGGGTAATAGGAGGGAAGCATCAACGTTTAAGTGGCATCGCGCTTTCTCCTGACGGAAGTAAAATTGTGGCTGTACGTTCATCGAATCAGTATCAGACTACGTTACTTCTGATCGATTTTTCTACAGGAAGAACAATTCGTGAATTTTCGAATACTGAAAATAATTTCTACTCCATGCCTCGCTGGTCGGATGATGGAAAGAAAATTGTCGTGCTTAAAACTTCATCCCTTGGAAAAACAATTTCATTGATTGATGTTGAATCCGGTAAGGAAGAAGAGTTGTTTCCATCATCCCAAGAGAATGTTGGACATCCTGTTTTGGTTGGTCAGTATGTTTACTTTAACTCTCCCGTTTCTGACATTGACAATATCTATGTATGGGATATTAAAAACCAGAAACGATATCAAGTTACCTCCAGCAAATATGGAGCGTACAATCCATCGATATCAAATGATAGAAAGCACATGTATTACAATGAACAAAACCGCGATGGACTGGATGTTGTGAAAACTCCTCTTACACAAGAGGCATGGAAAGAATTTGTTGTGAAGGAAGAATCAAAGAACCTGTACCAACATTTAGCAGATCAGGAAGGTCATCCTCATTTATTTGACAGCATTCCTCAAACGGTTCTCGCGACTAAGAAATATTCGAAGTTGAAAGGTTTGATCAATCCATATAGTTGGGGTGCGTACATTGACAATGATCTGGTGAATGTAGGCTTGGGTATTTCCTCTCGCGACAAATTGAGCACAACCAGTATTACTGCGGGTTATGTTTATGATCAGAATGAAAAAACCAGTTCGTGGAAAGCAGGAATAAGTTATCAGGGTTGGTATCCGATTATCGATGTGAATTTTACGTACGGTAATAGATCAGACAACAAGGGGGTCATCGAATACGATAAAGTTGTTGGCACCGATACTACATTTAACGTTCAGGAAAACCTCACCTTTAAATGGAAGGAGGCAACGGTTGAGGCAGGTCTGCGAATTCCTTTGATAACAACGAGGTCGAAGTACTACAGTAGTGTTTCGATTTCAAATTATTTCGGATATACTTCAACAACTGATTTTAGAAACAGCATAGATGGTGGAGGAAGATTAATACCATCAAATTATCCTCAGTATTTCTTTCGTGATCTTCTTGATAATGGAAATCTTTTGTACAACCATTTCGGTTTAACCGCATACCGAGTTCTGAAAAAAAGCAGGCGTGATATTAACAGTAAGTGGGGACAAAGTATATACCTGAATATTTATAACACACCCTTTGGTGGCGATTTCAGTGGCAAGCAGTTTTCTGTTTATGGTGTTGCTTATTTCCCGGGTTTATTCAAACATCATTCGCTTTGGGGATATGGGGCGTATCAATATTCTCAAGTTGATCCGGTAAGAGTTTCTTCTGGCGAAGGTTTAGATAATTATACTTTCAGAAATAAAATCCCTTTGCCTCGTGGTCAGTCGGTCTCTCGTTTCCAAGATTTTTACTCCGTGTCAGGTAACTACACCTTGCCGTTATGGTATCCTGATTTACAGATTGGTCCCTTATTAAATATTCAGCGTGTTCGCGCCAATCTTTTCTTTGATTATGGATTTGGGTCAAGTGTTTTTCCTTCCGGTTCAGTAAGTCAATCGTATACATCCACCGGAGTGGAGATGAAATTCGACATCAACATTATGCGTTTTCTTCCCCAGTTTGATATTGGTTTCCGGTATTCTTATGGCATCAGTCCAGCGACAACCCAATATGAAGTGCTGATTGGTACATTTAATTTTTAGGCATCTAAAAATTCCTTGAAAATCGCCTTTTATACCCTATTTTTGGAAGCTAAATCCGAAAAAACACACCTGCAAAGGTTTGCGAAAGGATATTAGCGGATCGATAATCTAAAATCACAAAAGCAAAATGGCAGAAATAGTACGCATGCCCAAGATGAGCGATACCATGGTTGAAGGCGTGGTAGCCAAGTGGCACAAGAAAGTGGGAGACACTGTGAAGTCGGGTGAGTTGATGGCAGAGATTGAAACGGACAAAGCCACCATGGATTATGAATCGTTTAACACCGGTACTGTTCTTTATCTAGGTGTGCCGGAAGGCAAAGCGGTTAAGGTAAATGATGTACTGGCAATTGTAGGAAATAAAGGAGAAGACTATTCAGCATTGTTGGCAGGCGCGTCAACTGCAGCAACATCAGGAGGAGCCGTTGAAACAAAAGCAGCTCCAGTTGCAGCAGCAGCATCCGCTCCGGCAATTGATACGAGTGGAATAAAAGCAGAAATTGTATTGATGCCGAAGATGAGCGACACCATGGTAGAGGGTGTGATCGCAGCATGGCACAAGAAAATTGGAGACACAGTAAAATCAAATGAGTTGTTGGCCGAGATCGAAACCGATAAGGCTACAATGGAATATGAATCATATAATGCGGGTACGTTATTATACATTGGTGTTGAAGCGGGTAAATCAATACCTGTAAATGGAGTACTGGCCATCATTGGTGAGAAAGGAGCCGACTGGCAAACCTTATTAAAAGCACACGAAGCAAAAGGTTCAGCACCTGCCGCTTCAGAAGCGCCTAAAGCTGAAGCACAAGCTTCATCATCAAAACCAATTGCAGAGGTAGCAAGCAACGCTTCGAATGGTCGCATTAAAGCATCGCCATTAGCAAAGAGTTTAGCAAAAGAAAAAGGTCTCGATATCAGTAAGATTGCAGGCTCTGGCGAACAAGGCCGCATTACAAAAATTGATGTTGAAAATTATAAACCATCAGCTGTACCTGCAGCAACGACATCTGGTAAAGCAGCCTCTACTCCTGTGGTTTTGCCGCAAGTGGTAGGTACTGAAAGTTTCGAAGAGATTACGGTATCGCAAATGCGTAAGACGATTGCGAAGCGTTTAGCGGAAAGTAAATTCTCTGCGCCTCACTTCTACATTACCATGGAGATCAACATGGACAAAGCGATTGAGGCACGTAAGAGCATTAATGAAATTAGTCCGGTGAAGATTTCTTTCAACGACATGGTTATTAAAGCAGCAGCAGCAGCGCTTCGTCAAAATCCAGATGTGAACGTTAGCTGGTTGGGCGATAAGATGCGTAAGAATCACCACATACACGTTGGTGTTGCTGTAGCAGTGAAAGACGGATTGTTAGTTCCGGTTATTCGTTTTGCAGATAATAAATCACTTTCGCATATCGCTGTTGAGGTAAAAGATCTCGCACAGAAAGCACACGATAAAAAACTTCAGCCTTCTGATTGGGAAGGTAGCACCTTTACTATTTCCAATTTAGGTATGTTCGGTGTAGAAGATTTTACCGCTATCATCAATCCTCCGGATGCTTGTATTCTTGCTATTGGTGGAATTAAAGAAACACCGATTGTGAAGAATGGTCAGGTTGTTCCAGGCAACGTAATGAAAGTTACATTGTCGTGCGATCACCGTGCGGTGGATGGTGCTGTGGGTGCAGCATTCCTTAAAACATTCAAAACACTTTTAGAAGAGCCTGTTCGGATTTTGATTTGATAAGTTAAAAGTTTCAGGTTCAAAGTTTAGTTCAAGGTTCATTGTTGTCTGAATAAGTAATGTTTGGTATTTTAAATCCAGCAAGATCTAATTCATCGTATCTTCAATATTCAAAATGCTAAATTCGACATTCTGAAAATTCACTATGAGACTAACACAAAACGTCATTGCGCCCACCTTTAAGTTGAAGGACATTTATGGAAGGATGATTAACCTCGAAGAGTACAAAGACAGAAAAGTATTCATCGGATTCTTCCGGCATGCAGGTTGCCCGTTTTGTAATATCCGCGTTCATGCGTTAACGAAAATTCATCAGGAGTTAAAAGCAAAAGGCCTGGAGATGATTTTCTTTTTCGAGTCGAAAGAGAATGTATTATTGAGAAGTACTTTTCACCAGGAAATATCACCCATTCCACTGATCTCTGATCCTGAGAAAAAGATATATGGTGCATATGGTTTAGAAAGCTCAGGTTACAAATCCGCTGTAAGTCACTTAACGTCATTTGTGCAAACTGCGTTTAAAGCGAAGTCTCTTG
>JBDTTT010000110.1:0-18926 GCA_039930485.1 Chryseolinea sp. | reverse complement strand
AGAAAAAGGATGATGAATAAGGGAAGAATTTTGTATGTGGAAGATGATTTGACACTTTCATTTGTAACCCGCGATAATCTCGAAAGAGCCGGGTACACTATCACTGCCTGTGATGATGGGGGAATTTCCATCATGTCCGTTAATATCTTTGTAACGTTCTAAAAGATAGGCTTTATCTTCATCGTATTTTCCGTCTAAAAAGTATCGGAAGTCATCCCCGGAAGGATCAATTAATGCTTTGGCTTTGGCGGCACCGTTGAGTACATCCAGATATTCCTTGAAAAAACTAGTCTCAACTGCATCGGGTATACCATCATATCCAACATCCTGATTGGCGCGGCTTTCGGACTTGTCGTCAAATGAACTGGTAAGGTATTGCTGCTTCGTTACATAGCCCCAGGGAGTTTTGTTAGCAGTTGTTAAATCGCCATCCGGAGGTAATCCATTTTCAAAACCGAGTTGGTCATCGCGTGCTACATCTTCTGATATACTACCCAGCTGAAAAACCAATTTACCGGCCGTTGCATGTTTAGGTGGAAGTACACCATCATCAATTAGTCCCTTATCTGTTGTGATAAAAGGATCAAGCAACCAAAATTCAACGTATTCAATATTGGCCTTGTCAAAGTCTACTTCTGTGCGAATTGCACTTGTTATAGCGCCCCAATTTTCGTGAGCAGAACTGGATGGCAGAAGACCATCGACATCACCGACATCTGTGCCAAGGTTTTTATTATAGTTATACGGACCGCGTTCGCGAGGATAGTACGCTACGTCAAAGATCTGTTCATAGAAATTTCCCTGGTAAAGATTTCTGGCTGGAAAAATTTCTTGCGGGTTAACAGCACGAACATAGTGATTTTGAAGAACGCTTTCAGTAAAATAATCTGGTTTGTATCGTCCAGAGGCACGGTAGAATTGATTGTCGACCGTATACCATGCAAGTTTAGCACGTTTCTCACCAGCGCGTATATTGTTTATTTGCCCAGCACTCTCATCAAAGGGTAGAACTTTTGGTGGAGCGGCAAGTTTCCATGCGTTGGCATTAATTAATGAATAAGGTGTTGCAGAATTTTCGAAGTCGTCTAAGTAGGCAGTACCTTCTCCATCAATTTTGTTGGAAGTGCCTGGGAGTAACTGAGCAAACTCACCTGTTACATTTATAGTGGAAGCTTCTTTGGTTTGAATGATGGGTAATGCATCAATTATTTTGGTAAGCAAACGACTCTTTTTATTCACATTAAAATCAACGCCATATTCAAAATTGCGTGCTGGCTCTGTTCCGATCTGGTTGCGACTGATGAGTGGTCGTTCATTATAATACAGTAAGGTTGAACCAAAGCTCACATCGTCTGAAGGCCTATAGTCAATGCGTGTTCCCAGCAAGCTTCTGCTTTGAAATGCGAATGGATCGGCAGATTCATATTTTACTTCAATGCTTTTTCCTGAGTTGAGTATTGATTCATTCAGAATCGTAATTTTTCCAAAGGTGTAATCAACTACATAATCTGTAAACTCATTTAGGGGTAATCCTCCGGCATATAGTTTCACTGAACCTTGTGAAACACCTAATCCGGGAATCATAATTTCTTTTGATGAACCTGCGTTGTAGAGCCCTTTGATATAAAATTTATTTTTGGTTGCATATAATTCTGCATCAGCCTTGGTAGTGTGATAAAGCGTATCATACGCATACTTCTGAATGAGTGCATTTTTTGTACTCTGATCACTAAATGCCTTTCGCAGTGAATTGCTAAACGGTTCGGTGTCTGGAAAAATAATGAGCCCGGTTGTGGAGTTGATGGTAATACCTTCTATGAAATCGAAATTTCCATCGCGTTGAGGATCGTTGACCGGGTTTAACCTATCTAATCCAAAAATATCAACAAGCTGCCGGTCCCGAAGTACAGCGTCACCATCTTGTAGTTGTGGATTGTCTATACCGGTACGATCATCACGATAAATAATGCGAAGTTGAAAACCTTCGCGCGTCAGTTGGTTCACGTTTAGGTTGTAAATATTCTTCATCATTAAATCCCAGGTGGGAATAATTTTTTTGTTGATGTCCCGAATACTGACTTTACCTGGACGCAGCATTTTAAGGAAGATTACTTCATCGTCCTTCAGGTTTGCATAGTCTTCAGAAAGTTCTCCGACTTTATATGCCCTACCTGTGCCACTATATGTGTATTCGTAAGCTACTGCAAGTGCCTCATCGTTTTGTAATTTTCGAGTAAGCGTAATGTAGCCCAGTTGTTTGTGGAAAGTAAACTCGGTTGGTGCGAGTTTGCGAGCCTGCCCCATTTTTTCAAAATCCTTTCCGTTTATTAATGAATCCGAGCTATATAAACTCTGAAGTGCTCCATTAATTCCCAAGGCATCGCGATTTAATCCGGTAACATCGGAAAAGAGATTGTTTGCTGTGTTGGCATTTGGCGAATTGGCAACACCAGTAATGTTCGTTTTATTGTAAATACGACTTGGTTCAGCGAGGTCCATCAAGGCTACCACATTGCGCAAGGTCTGTGTGTCGTTGTTTCGGTTAATAATGTATACCTCCACACGAGTGATGTTTATGCCTGAATTAATTTGAGGTGGGCTTGCAATCCATTTGCTGTAATTGTCGCGGAAGAAATGTCCTAGAAAGAAGTGACGATTTTCATCGTAGTTAGAGGCAATGATTTCAAAAGGTCTTCCTTGTCCGGTGTTGCCACCTCCGCCTCCGCCAATATCAATGGATGAAGTTTTGCCTCGTTGTGTTGTGGCAATAGCTGTTACATTTACTTTTCCAAATTGCATTTGTGCTTTTACCCCAAACAAGTTTTGAGCACCTTGTATCAGAGTGTTGTTCAACGGTAGGCTTACGTTACCAATCTCCAGCTTTTGTAAGATATCTTCTTTGAATCCGGTGTACTCCACCTTCATGTTATTCTGAAAGTCGAAGGAGTTGTTGTTATCGAAGTTGGCAGAGACGGCAAGCTTCTCACCAATTTTTCCGATCACACTCATGTTGATTTGCTGATCGAAATTAAAACCACCATTTTTTTGCTGGCGAATGGGCATACTCGGATTATTGATACGCTGCCATTGACCGCCAAAATCAAGTGTCACAAATCCACGCGGGACAAGCTCAACGTAATTGCCACCAAAGATCCTGTCAAACACCGGGCTGATAAAAATTTTGGGTAGTATACCCCGGCCACTTACGGCACTCTCACCATCCTGCGCCCGCGATCGGCCTTGCCAATAACTTTTTAAAAGTTGCCGATCCTGGTACTGCTTGAACTCACTGAACGACATACTCGATGTAGGCCGGTAATTCAAGTTTCCAATCTTTTCGTAAATGGTATAATTCAATGCAGTATCAATCTCCACATCAAGCTTCATTTGATTGGGATCTTTCAGGAAAAGAGGTGATGCAGTGGAGGTATTTGAGAATGGATCGCCATAACGGTCCGTAGGACGGAAGGTAGGTCTGCGATTGGATTTATACGTTTGGTTTTTGGTAGAGTCTGATTCGGCTACAGGTGTAGTGACCTGTGCAGAAACCTCACTAGGTATGCACAAAAAGCCGAGCCATGCTATTAGCAAACGGCCAAGAGTGAGCGGAATTTGGTTCGATGTAACGAGAGTCAAACGTACCTATGCGTTTTTAAGAGCCTGCTTAACTAAATCTTCTAAGGTAATGGTATTTCCTGATTTTTTCAGGACGGTATCCACACTTTTCTCGGCCGTTGCTTTTGGCAGACCAAGCGTGAGCAAAGCAGATAACGCCTCCCTGCGCACGGTATTGTGTGGCCCCACAGAAAGCGCGGGATTTGTGTCCTCCCAGCTTTCTTTTTTGAGCTTATCTTTCAATTCGATAATGACGCGAAGAGCTGTTTTTCCGCCTATGCCTTTTATCTTTTGCAAGGCTACGGCATCTTCACTTACAATCGCATTCTTTATTTCGGAACTATTCATGTAAGACAGCATAACAATGGCCGTGTTCGGTCCAACGCCATTCACAGATATGAGCTGTTGAAAAAGTTTTCGTTCTGCTTCGTTACTAAAGCCAAACAACACATGAGCATCTTCCCGAATGCTAAGATGGGTATGGAGCAAAACATTTTCCTGATCTTTTATTTCCGAAAAGGTCTGCAGTGAAATATTAGCATGGTAGCCCACGCCACTTACATCAATCACAACATGCGTTGGATATTTTTGTACAAGCCTACCTTTTAAAAATGAAATCATGCCAACACTTTATTTATTCTAGACTCCGAATTTATTTTCGATCAATGCAGAATGGTCAATTAAAGATGATCATTCTGATCATGCAACTGGGCATCCACTACAGCAATGGCAGCCATGTTGACAATCTCTCGTATTGAACTTCCCAATTGTAAAATATGAACCGGTTTTTTCATGCCAAGTAGAATAGGTCCGATGGCTTCAGCCCCTCCAATCTCCATCAATAATTTGTAAGCAATATTTCCGGACGCGAGATTGGGGAATATTAATGTATTTGCTCCCTGTTTGGAAAGTGCGCTAAAAGGATAGTTCTCTTGTTGAATCTCGGTATTCAATGCTACGTTCGCTTGAATATCGCCTTCTACGACAAGGTCTGGATTTTTTTGCCGTGCTAACTTTACAGCTTGTCTTGCCTTTTCAGGAACCTCTCCTTCCGATGACCCAAAGTTGGAATACGAAAGCACAGCGATGCGTGGCTCCATATCAAAGAATTTTACACCGCGTGCCGTGAGTTCAATAATCTCAGCAAGTTGTTGCGCATCCGGGTTTAAATTAACGGTTGTATCTGCAAAAAAGAATGTGCCAGTCTTGTTGGTAATGATATACATACCTGCCACACGGTTCACGCCTTCTGCCGTTCCAATAATTTGAAGAGATGGAAGAATCGTTTTGGGGTAGTCTTTTGTAAGACCACTCACCAATGCATCAGCATCTCCAAACTCCACCATCATGGCTCCATAATAATTTCGTTCGTACATCAAGCGAACACAGTCCTGATAGGTAAGTCCTTTGCGTTGGCGTTTTTTATAGAGCACTTCTGCATACCGCTTTACAATTTCCTCTTCCTCACGCGGATAGAAGATGGGGCAATCTTGAAGATCCAAACTATGTTCTTCAATGAGACGAAGTATCTCTGCTTTGTTACCAAGTAAAATAGGTAATGCAATACCTTCATCTTTTAGAACTTGTGCAGCCTTTAAAATTTTATGATGTGTTGCTTCCGCAAAAACAACCCGTTTCGGATTTTGCTTAGCACGATCAATAACACGTGACATTAATTTCTGATCAATGCCAATGCGTTTTTGCAATTCAAGATTGTAAGCACCCCAGTCGGTTATGGATTTCTTGGCAGTGCCTGAGTCCATTGCCGCTTTTGCAACGGCCGGTGAGATGGTCGTGATCAATCGTGTATCTAGCGGCTTCGGAATTAAGTACTCCCTGCCGAATTGAATTTTATCTGCACCATACGCTTTCACAACCATATCGGGCACGGCTTCTTTTGCAAGTATGGCCAATGCATGGACCGCTGCGAGTTTCATTTCTTCATTTATTTCCTGCGCGCGTACATCCAACGCACCACGAAATATGTAAGGGAATCCCAATACATTGTTTACCTGATTAGGAAAATCCGAACGCCCGGTTGCTAAAATAACATCCGGACGAGAAGCTTTTGCTAAATGATAATCGATTTCCGGATTGGGATTAGCCAGTGCAAACACAATCGGATTGTCCGACATGCTTTTCAAATCGTCAGCGGTGATGGCATCGGCAACAGAAAGTCCTACAAACACATCTGCACCTTTCATTGCTTCTTGTAATGTATCAATGGTGCGATCGGTAACGAATTGTGATTTAATATCATCAAGACCTGTGCGTTTTTTATTCAACACACCTTTGCTGTCGCACATCACAATATTTTCTTTTTGTGCACCGAGTGCCATGTAGAGCTTTGTGCAACTTACTGCT
Source organism: Chryseolinea sp. (assembly GCA_039930485.1). Classification (GTDB taxonomy): domain Bacteria; phylum Bacteroidota; class Bacteroidia; order Cytophagales; family Cyclobacteriaceae; genus Chryseolinea. Next base: position 12,947 of record JBDTTT010000110.1, on the reverse strand, counting down.
GCGGCTCCCGCACCGTTCACTACGATCTTTACCTTTTCAATTTTCTTTTCTACAATTTCAAGCGCGTTCAATAATGCAGCACTTGAAATAATTGCCGTACCGTGCTGATCATCGTGCATGATCGGAATATTCATTTTCTCACGAAGCTCGGTTTCAATTTTGAAACATTCTGGTGCTTTGATGTCTTCCAGGTTAACACCACCAAATGTTGGCTCCAATGATTTAACGATCTTAATGAAAGCATCCGGATCTTCTTCGTCAATTTCAATATCAAACACATCGATACCCGCAAATTTTTTGAAGAGAACACCCTTACCCTCCATTACCGGTTTTGATGCTTCAGGTCCGATATTACCCAAACCTAATACGGCTGTACCATTTGAGATTACTGCGACTAAATTTCCTTTAGCAGTGTATTTATAAACATCTTCTTTATTGGCTGCAATTTCCTTGCACGGTTCTGCCACGCCTGGAGAATAAGCAAGTGCTAGATCAAGTTGAGAACTTAATGTTTTGGTGGGTACAACTTCAATTTTTCCGGGCTGACCTTGTGTGTGATAATCAAGTGCATCCTGCTTTTTGATTTTAATCGACATGGAGGTGTTGTTAAGTGGGCAAAGATAATAATGGAAACATAAATCGATTCAACAATCAACTGTTGTTTTTAAATTGAGATTTTGTGAAAATATCAATAAAGATTGGATTTATCTTTATTGAAAGGCGCGAATGATTTGCAACTGAATTTCTTTGAAATGTAAAGCCGCACAAACTGTACAGTTAATGAATAAACACGTGCGATTTTTGTTTATCGTTTTCGCGATAAACCTCTTCTCAGATTTGTTTCAACTTTAGTGGAAGAGATTATATACCAATGATCAGCCGCTGGCCAGCCTTGATTTTGCTGTTGCCAAGATTGTTCAGACTTTTAATTTTCTCAATGGTAAGACCTTCATATTTTTTTGAAATATCCCACAAAGTATCACCGGGTTGAACAATGTATGATTTTGAATCCGGAACCGGAACGGGTTTAGTCTTTGCTGCAGAAGCAACAGCACTCGTTGCCCGATTACTTTGCTTCGACCAAATGTTTAAACGTTGCCCAACATGGATGGTATTGCTTCGCAAATTATTCCATTTTTTAAGACTGGTAACACTTACGCCATGGCGCATGGCAATCGAGCCTAACACATCGCCACTTCTTACGCGATAAACAATCCGGTCGCGACCATAGGTACTTCCCTCTGTATTTCGCGCGAGCAATTCTAATTCTTTCTTACCGACTTTCGATGCTGAATCTAAAATAGCAAGCCTGTTTAGTTCCAATAGATTTTTGGATTCGGTAGGTATACGCAATACAAATGTTTTATTCAGATCAGGAACTGCGTTGCGTTGAATCGATGGATTTAATTTTTGTAAATCTTCAACGCATGTGCCCGTGAGTTTGGCGAATGTTTCGAAGTGAAAAAACTTCGTGACGTGAAGGGTATCGAATGCTTGTGTCATCTCCTGGCCTTCATCGATGAAGTTATGATCATCCAAATAATTCATGGTATAGACAATTGCCACAAACTGCGGAACATAAGAACGTGTTTCGCGCGGTAAGTTCGGATATATTTCCCAGAACGAACGCTTATATCCTGATCTGCGAATAGCACGTTTTACATTACCGGGTCCGGTGTTGTAAGCTGCAAGTGCCAATTCCCAATTGTGAAACATTCCATATAAATCGCGGAGGTAACGACATGCTGCATCGGTTGCTTTATCCGGATCCATACGATCATCCATGTACCAATCGTTGTGTAATCCATAATACCTTCCGGTTGCCGACATGAATTGCCACAAGCCCACGGCTCTTGCACGCGATACTGCTCGTGGATTTAAACCCGATTCAATAATGGATAAGTACTTGAGTTCGTCAGGTAATCCATATTGCTTCAAATATTTTTCGAATAGTGGAAAGTACAAATCTTTTCTGCGCATCATCATGCGCGTATATTCTCGATCGCGCACGGTGAAGTAATTAATGAAGGAGTGAATGCGATCGTTATACACTAAGGGCATTGTCTTTTCAATACACGCAAGCCGATCACGGTATACAGCTGGGTCATCATCGCCTGGAACATATTCCAAATCACTGGGCATGGAAAAATAAACGAAGTCTGTTGTGTCTTCTTTGAACAACATGTCTTCTTCGGCCACAGCAACTTCGAGTGAATCAATCACTACGGAGTCCGGTTGAGGAATCTGGCACCACGCAGATAGAGAAGCGAGTGTGCTAAGCGTAAAAAGAAAAAATCTTTTCATATTCATTTCTTTTTTGATGTGTAAAAAATTCTTCTTCAAGAACACATCGAAGCAATTACATCACAGGTGACGACTGCTTCATCAGCGAATTAGAAAAATGCAATAATTTAGTTTCTTCAAAATCATCTGCAATAACCTGGAATCCCATGGGCAATCCCTGATTATCCAATCCCAAAGGTAATGCAATTGCAGGAACTCCCGCCACATTAGCCTGAACGGAAAAAAGGTCGGCTAAGTACATTTCTAGCGGATTATCGCTGTGTTCACCCAATTTAAAGGCTGTTGTGGGTGTTATGGGCATCACAATAAAATCGTACCGCTGTAAGATTTCTTTGGTTTTGTCCCGGATGATACGCCTTACTTTTTGCGCTTTTGTATAATAGGCATCGTAATAACTCGCACTCAAGACAAACGTGCCCAACAGAATTCTTTTCTTCACCTCTTTACCAAAACCTTCGGAGCGACTTTTTTTATAGAGTGCATTCAGGTCATCCGCATTTGTACTGCGATAACCATAACGCACACCATCGTAACGTGATAAGTTCGAACTGGCTTCTGCTGTTGCCAGGATGTAGTAAGTTGGCAATACATATTCCATCAAAGGAAAATCAATTACGTCTACTGAATGTCCTGCAGCTTTAATGTCTTGCAATTTGGCTTTTATGCCTTCACGAATTTCAGTTTGCAATCCATCTGAATTGTCAATCTCGCGCACGTACGCCACTTTATAAACTTTGCCTTTATCGGCAGATAATTCTTTTGAATAGGAGGGGACTGATTTTCTTGAAACCGTACTATCATTTTCATCCGCACCTGAAATGACTTCAAGCACGAGTGCTACATCTTCAACAGACTTTCCGAAAATGCCGATACAATCGAAAGACGATCCATAGGCAATTAATCCGTAACGGGATATTCTGGAATAGGTAGGCTTCAACCCTACCAAACCACAAAAAGCTGCGGGTTGACGAACGGAACCGCCTGTGTCTGATCCTAATGAAATCTGGCACATATCAGCCTGAACGGCTACTGCCGATCCTCCGGAAGAACCTCCAGGGACGCGACTATTATCGGCATCGTTTAGAACCGGGCCAAAAGCAGAACTTTCGTTGGATGAGCCCATGGCAAATTCATCGTTGTTCTGACGACCGATGATAATAGCATCTTCGTCTAACAAGCGCTGAACCGCTGTGGCGTTAAATTGTGAAATGAAACCGTTAAGGATTTTGCTGCTGGCTTGCAGCGGATGATCTTTATAAGCAAGCACATCTTTCAAGCCTACTATCAACCCCGCCAACTTACCTGCCTTGCCTTCCTTAATTTTTTGATCGACTTCAATTGCGCGTGCAAGCGCTTCTTCACCATACACACTCAAAAATGCATTGAGGTGCGATTTCTTTTTGATGTTATCAAGGTGATGACGAACGAGATCCTGACAAGAAAATTTGCCTTGCTGCAGATCGCTCTGTATTTCGCGAAATGTAGCGTACACCTTCAATACTATTTTCCGTCTTCCAGGTTTGTACCGTCTTCCACTTCCTTCTTCACATCTTTCAATGCAGTCTTAAATTCATTCACGCCTTTACCAAGACCCTTCATGAATTCAGGAATTCTTTTTGCCCCAAAAAATATGAGAACAACCGCTGCAATGATTAAAATCTCCGACATTCCTAGTCCGCTGAACATAATTTTTTTGTTTAGAGGATCAAAATTAGTCAAAAAACATTAATAAAAAACCAAAAGTCGGGAAGGGTCGGATAGGGGATTTGAATGGAAAATAGAGGAGATGTGGGGCAGAAAATTTTAATATCATTTAAAATTTACCGGCATTACAAACCTGCTTTTGACAGGTCTGCCGTTTTGTTTGCCGGGATTCCATTTCGGAAACTCTCGTATAAGTCTTATTGCTTCTTCATCGCAAGATTTGGAAAGCCCTTGAATTACTTTAATCTCTTCAGGAGGGATTGCTCCAGTTTTATCTACCACAAATTCAACCATTACCTTTCCATGAATATTTCTCGCATCCTTGGGTGCTCTGGTGTTCTTTGCAAAATATTTAGCAAGTTGCCCAAATCCTCCTGGAAAAGAAGCTGGTTCTTCTATGACAACGAAAGTAGAATCTTTTTGAATTGATGGTAAATTAATTTTGGTTAACGCAATTTGAAATTTATCCACCTCCGGAATTTTAATCGAACCAATCTCATATTCAGAATGACTAATAATTAAATTTTGAATGCTGTCAATTTGCAATTGAAAGAAACCTAATGTGTTTGTTGTTGTTTCAATACTTGTTCCTTCAATGATTATTTTAGCTTCTTTGATCGGCTTCTTTGTTTGATTGTCAACAACTTTGCCCGTTACTAATCTTTGTGCAACGGAGGATAGAGTTAGTGATGTATTAATCAATAATATCAAAGTAAAACTTGGTATATTCATAACGTTATGGTTAGATAATAAATCTTAAATATAACTTTTAGTTTAGCAGCGCTTTAGATAAATTCTCACTTCTTAAAAATAAAATACACTGCAAGAATCAAGAACACAAAACCAATCAAGTGATTCATCTTAAAGGTTTCGTTTTTGAAAAAAATCAGAGAGAAGATCACAAAAACGGTAAGCGTGATTACTTCCTGAACAACCTTTAATTGTACCAATGAAAAGGGTCCGCCATATTCTTTAAAACCCTGGCGATTGGCGGGCACTTGTAAAATGTATTCAAACAAAGCAATGCCCCAGCTAATCAGAATGATGCTGACCAATCCTAAACTCTGACTCCACTTCATGTCCTTGAATTTCAAATGCCCATACCAGGCAAAGGTCATGAAGGTGTTGGAGAGGATGAGGAGGATGATGGTGCAAACTGCTCGCATTGGAAAAGTTAATGGTTAATGGTTAACCGTTAATTGGGAGTGTGGGATTTGGGTGTGCTTCCAAAATCTTAAAACCCTAAGACCCATTAACAACTAACCATTAACTGACTACTGCTACTACTACTTAACAAGTTTCTTATACTTAATTCGGTGAGGCTGATCGTCACCCAAACGTTTCTTTCTGTTTTCTTCATACTCACTAAAGCCTCCTTCGAACCAATATACTTGTGAGTCACCTTCAAAAGCAAGGATGTGTGTGCAAACGCGATCTAAGAACCACCGATCGTGAGAAATGATAACGGCACAACCCGCAAAGTTGTCAAGACCTTCTTCTAATGCTCGGAGGGTATTTACATCCAAGTCATTGGTAGGTTCATCCAACAATAAAAGATTTCCACCTTGCTTCAATGCAATGGCGAGGTGAGCACGGTTGCGCATACCGCCTGATAATTCTTTTATTTTCTTTTGCTGATCGGTGCCACCAAAATTGAACTTGCTCACATACGCGCGCGAGTTCATTTCTTTTCCACCGATCATAATCAATTCATTTCCACCGGTGATGGCTTGCCAAACAGTATCGTCTGGTTTTAAGTCATCATGCTCCTGATCGACATAAGCGATCTGAACAGTCTCTCCAACAGAGAATGTTCCAGCATCTGGTTTCTCTTTACCAGTAATCATTTTGAAGAGTGTAGTTTTACCAGCACCGTTTGGTCCGATAATTCCAACGATACCTGCGGGTGGCAAAGTGAAGTTTAGATTTTCATACAACAGCTTATCGCCATATCCTTTTGATACGCCAGTCGCTTCAATTACTTTATTACCTAAGCGCGGCCCTGGCGGAATGTATAGCTCGAGTTTTTCTTCTTTCTCTCTTCCTTCTTGACCAAGTAATTTTTCGTAAGCACTCAAACGAGCTTTACCTTTTGCCTGACGTCCTTTCGGATTCATGCGCACCCATTCCAATTCGCGCTCTAATGCTTTTTGTCTTTTCGATTCGGTTTTCTCTTCTTGCGCTAAGCGTTTTTGTTTTTGATCTAACCACGAAGAGTAATTTCCTTTCCATGGAATACCTTCACCGCGATCAAGTTCAAGAATCCATCCAGCTACGTTATCTAAGAAGTAACGATCGTGGGTTACGGCTATAACCGTTCCTTTGTATAGTCTTAAATGTTGCTCCAACCAGTAAACAGATTCAGCATCCAAGTGATTAGTAGGTTCATCCAGCAACAACACATCCGGTTCTTGCAATAACAATCGGCAAAGTGCCACACGTCTTTTCTCGCCACCCGAAAGATGTTCAACATTTGCATCCGATGGAGGACAGCGAAGTGCATCCATCGCACGCTCTAGTTTGCTATCCAGTTCCCATGCATTAACTGCATCTAATTTTTCTTGTATCTCACCTTGTTTGGTGATGAGTTTATCCATGGCGTCAGGATCTTCCATCACGGCAGGATCACCAAACTTCTCATTGATGGCATCAAACTCACGAAGCAAAGCCACCACATCAGCCACACCTTCTTCAACAATTTCTTTTACTGTTTTTGTTTTGTCGAGTTGAGGTTCCTGCTCCAGCATGCCGACAGAAAAGGAAAGATCAGATACTACCTCGCCCTGAAACTCCTTGTCAATGCCGGCAATGATACGCAACAAAGATGATTTTCCTGAACCGTTCAATCCGAGTACGCCAATTTTGGCACCGTAGAAGAAAGAGAGGTAAATATTTTTGAGTACTTGTTTTTGGGGCGGGTAAATCTTGTTCACGCCCGTCATCGAGAAAATTATTTTTTCGTCAGCCATGTGGAATGTAAAATCGTTTTGGAGGCGTAAATATGGCGTTTTTTAGTTGATTGTCCATATTGTACACTTCTCGTGTCGGGAGATAAATTGTTCCGTTTTCAGGTTTTGAAACTATCGCTTCTCTGCCTATTGACAATGGTCTAATTAATTCTATTTTTGCGCAAAATTAAAGGAGGAATAACGCTATGTATTGGACCCTTGAACTTGCCTCTTATTTAGAAGACGCACCGTGGCCTGCCACCAAAGATGAGTTGATAGATTACTCCATTCGCTCTGGCGCTCCGCTCGAAGTGGTTGAAAACCTGCAAGAGTTGGAGGATGACGGACAACCTTACGAAAGTATTGAAGAGATTTGGCCGGATTATCCCACCAAGGAAGACTTCTTCTTCAACGAAGACGAGTATTAAGATTAGAATTGAGTAGTTAGAACTTATAATATAGCATTGAAGGCTGGCCCGTGGGTCAGCTTTTTTGCTTTAGTAGAGCTTCCGCTACGATCAGATCTTCCGGTGTGGTGATCTTGATGTTTTCGTAGCTTCCTTCAAACAACGAGATGATGTGCCCGACTCTCTCCGCAACACTCGCATCATCAGTCATACTTACATCTTCTTTTTGCTGATAGGCTTTTTTGATCAAGTCCACTTGAAAGGTTTGTGGTGTTTGAATCAATCTGAATCGGGATCGATCCATTGCCTTTGTGTTGTCCTGATCCGTCATGCGGATGGATTCTTTCAACCGAACTGCCGCTACTGCTGATTTATGAACAGCAGCAAGTCGAAACGATGCACCAATAATATCTTCACTGACCAGAGGACGAACGCCATCATGAATAGCAACTAGTCCCTCACCTTCAATTTTATTCAATCCATTCTTCACAGACTGAAATCGCGATTCACCACCACGCTGAAGAATAACAGGAACATTGAAATTAAATTTCTCACAGAGCGCATTCCAAATATCGAAGTCATCTTCGGGCAAAACAAGAATGATACGAATGGAAACGGAGTAGCGAACAAAGGCATTGATGGTATGCATGAGAATGGGCAATCCATTCAGCTCTAAAAACTGCTTGGGTAATTTGCTCTTAATGCGAGTGCCTTTTCCTCCGGCAACAATCAATGCGTATTCGATACTGCTCACAATCAAACTTTAGGTATTATCTAAAATTAAAAAGCTTTCAGGTATTTCCTGAAAGCTTTCATAATTACTTCTTACGATGGTGGTGATTAGATAATCAACATCGCATCACCGTAGGTAAGGAATTTATATTTTTCCTTCTTTGCTACGTTGTAAGCTTCCATCACCAATTCATATCCACCAAATGCTGCAGCCATCATCAATAATGTTGATTCAGGCATGTGGAAGTTGGTGATCATTGAATTACAGATTTTGAAATCGTATGGAGGGAAGATGAATTTATCGGTCCACCCTTCACGAGCTTTCAATCTATTAGTTGCCGATACTGCTGATTCAAGTGCACGCATCGAAGTTGTACCAATGGCACACACACGATTCTTGTTATCAAGAGCTTTATTCACTACATCGACAGCTTCTTGACTTACGATGAAGTTTTCAGAATCCATTTTATGTTTTGTAAGATCTTCTACGTCCACTGGTCTGAATGTTCCAAGACCAATGTGAAGTGTAATGAAGGTCATATCAACACCCTTCAATTGAAGACGCTTTACTAATTGTTTTGTAAAGTGCAAACCTGCAGTAGGTGCAGAAACAGCTCCTTTATGCTTCGCGAAAATAGTTTGGAAACGATCTTTATCTTCAGGCTTAATCTTGCGCTTAATGTATTTTGGAAGTGGAGTCTCCCCCAGGGTCTCTACAACTTTATCAAAAGCAGCAGAATCGCCATCGAATAAAAAGCGAATGGTTCTTCCTCTTGAAGTCGTATTGTCAATGACTTCTGCTACTAAGTCGCCATTGCCAAAGTAAAGTTTGTTACCCACACGGATTTTACGTGCAGGATCAACTAATACGTCCCATAAATGCATTTCAGCATTTAATTCGCGAAGCAAGAACACTTCAATTTTAGCACCAGTCTTTTCTTTACGTCCGTAGAGGCGTGCGGGAAAAACCAATGTGTCATTACCTACCATGATATCGCCATTGCCAAAATATTGCACGATATCTTTGAATACCTTGTGTTCAATTTTGCCTGAATCCTTGTGCAGTACCATTAACCGTGACTCATCGCGGTTTTCTGCTGGATCTAAGGCTATTAAACTGTTGGGGATTTCGAATTTGAATTCCGATAACTTCATAATTTTTTACGCAAAGGATGCCCAATAAAGGGTAAATTTTTAGAGGTTGCAAAAATAGCTCAATAATTGACTTTTGCGACAAAAGCATAGATGTTTTTGTGAAGGGTAACAAAAACGTGCTTTTTTAGTCTTACTAAAGTAATTACAGACCTTTGAGTTCGACAAACAGGGGCAATAGATTAATTTTTATAAAACCGGATGAAGACTTTACGTCAAATTTATGAGAGCCTTCGTTTTGCAGGCAAGGCGCTTAGGTCCAATTTAATGCGTACAATCCTTAGTTTATTGGGTGTAACGGTGGGAATTTTTGCCATTATCTCGGTGCTTACCATTGTTGATTCGCTTGAGAAAAACATTAGAGATAGTCTTAATTTTTTAGGATCGGGCGTTATTTATTTACAAAAGCAGCCTTTCGTTCCGGAAAGTGATGGGGTTTACCGATGGTGGGAATATTTTAGAAGACCGACTCCATCATATAATGAGTATCAGTTTTTTAAAGACAATCTGAAGCACGAAAACGGACTGGCAATTTTTGCGAGTCGTGGAAACCAAGTTGTCAAAAAAGGCAGTAGTAGTATTGGGGAAATTGAACTGATGGGAGCATCGGAAGGATACAACGAGCTTTTTGAAGTCCCTGTAGAGAAAGGTCGATATCTTACTCTGGATGAAATTGAAGGTGGTAGAAATGTTGTGGTAATTGGATATAAAGTTGCCGAAGCTCTGTTTAAAAATGGTGTAGAGCCTGTTGGCGAAAATATTAAGATTAAAAATCTCAACTTTAAAATAGTAGGTGTAGTGAAGCTGGAGGGCGAAAGTTTTCTGGGGCGAACTAGCAACGATTATAACTGTATTATCCCATATAATTCATTCCGGAAATTCTACCAGACCGGTTCTGGAAGATGGAATGAGACGCAATCTGTCATTGGTATCAAAGGACAAGATTATGATATCGGATTGGTTGAATTGGAAAATGAGATGCGTGGGATACTCCGTGCTCGCAGAGGATTGAGACCTACAGAGAAAGATAACTTTGCAATGAATCGTCCCGAGGCAATTGCCAATGCCATCAGCGGAATTTTTGATATCCTGGGTGTAGCGGGTTGGATTATTGGTGGATTCTCAATGTTGGTGGGTGGATTTGGTATTGCCAACATCATGTTCGTATCTGTAAAAGAACGAACCAGTATTATAGGACTTCAAAAATCGCTTGGCGCGAAAAACTACTTCATTCTCTTCCAGTTTTTATTTGAGGCTGTCTTTCTGAGTTTGATTGGAGGACTGGCAGGATTGCTTCTGGTTTATTTAATAACATTTCTTCCGTTTGGAAGTCTTGTAGTCACGCTATCCATTAATAATATAGTGCTGGGCCTTGGGGTTTCATCAACGATCGGTTTGATCGCTGGTATCGTGCCTGCTGCTTTGGCTGCGCGTTTAGATCCTGTTGCTGCTATTCGGGCTAACTAAAAAAGAACGAGGTATGAATTACAAGGTAATAGTACCTCGTAATTCATACCTCGTAACTTATATTACTTTGCCTCTGCTACTTTTTTTAGCTCTCTCGCTTCTTTCGCTTCCTCTTTCTTAGCTTCTCTTGCTGTTTCTTTAGTTGCAGCATCGCCATTGATCTTCGCCTTTATTTTCAATTCCAACTCGTCCATCAGTTCCTGATTGTCTTCGATCAATTGCTTCACTGAATCGCGACCCTGGCCTAATTTGTTTCCATTATAGGAGAACCATGAACCTGACTTTTGAATTACTTCCAATTCTACACCCAAATCCACAATCTCACCTGACTTCGAAATTCCACGTCCATACATGATATCGAACTCTACAACTTTAAACGGTGGTGCGACTTTGTTCTTCACCACTTTCACCTTCACACGGTTACCAGTAATGTTGTCTGCGTCTTCTTTGATTTGCCCTATTCTGCGAATGTCCAATCGAACTGATGCATAGAATTTCAAGGCGTTACCACCGGTTGTTGTTTCCGGGTTACCGAACACAATGCCGATTTTTTCACGAAGCTGGTTGATGAAAATACAGCAACAACCTGTCTTGTTTATTGTACCCGTTAGCTTTCTCAAAGCTTGTGACATCAAACGAGCTTGAAGACCCATTTTACTTTCACCCATTTCGCCTTCTAATTCAGCTTTCGGAACAAGAGCTGCGACCGAGTCAATTACGATAATATCAATTGCACCAGAACGGATTAAATGATCCGCAATTTCCAATGCTTGTTCACCATTATCCGGTTGGGAGATCAATAAGTTCTCCGTGTCAATACCCAGTCTCTCGGCATACGATTTATCAAAAGCATGTTCAGCATCAATAAACGCAGCAAGTCCACCACGTTTCTGTGCTTCCGCGATGCAATGCATCGTCAAGGTAGTTTTACCAGATGCTTCAGGTCCGTAAACCTCAATTACTCTTCCGCGTGGAAGGCCACCAATGCCCAGGGCAATATCCAAACCAAGCGATCCGGTTGATATGGCTGGAATATCTTCCACCTTTTCATCACTCAGTTTCATCACTGTTCCTTTGCCGTATGTTTTCTCAATTTTGTCGATTGTTAACTGAAGTGCTTTCAGTTTTTCTTTTGCATCGCTCATGTTTATAGTTGTTTGTCGTTAATTACAATTTTACAAGTATGGAGTCATCAAGGCGAGGCTGCGCGTGAGGAGCGATGGGCTTTTTAAACAGTACCAACTCTAACTAACAACAGCCAACGGGTTTAGACGGCTTGAAATTACGACATCACAATCAAAATAAAAATGGACTCAAGATTGAAATACCATTTGTGAAAACTGTTCGTTAACTGCTTTGCTTGAGGCACAAAACCCTAATTAAAATGCTGTCAGACAGTTGAGATGGGCAAGCTTGATGAGGTCATTTTTTTCAAAACAGTATATTGCAAGCATAAAAAATAATAGCGTTTCGAATTCGATGAAAGTTGAGATAGGTAAAATAATCAAACGAATTTTTCTGGGTCTGTTCGTTGCACTGATCGCGCTTATTGTGGCATACTGGGATCTTGTGAGCTATGGCATCCGCCAAGGCTACGGACAAGTCAATATCATTTGGAATGCTAAGCCGGTGGGGGATTTCATGGCTGATCCTACTTTTCCGGATTCGCTTAAAGCCCGGTTGAAACTGATTGATGAAGTGCGTCAATATGCCATTGATTCTCTGGGTATGAAAGATACGAAGAACTACAAAACACTTTATGATCAAAAAGGAGAAGAGATCATGTGGGTTGTGTTGGCCGCGGAAGCATTTCAGCTCAAACCCAAAGAATGGGAGTTCCCGATTGTAGGAACGGTTCCGTATAAGGGCTTCTTCAATAAGCAGAAAGCAATAAACCTAAAGAAGGAATTAGAAGGCGAAGGTTATGATGTTATTATTCGAAATCCTGGAGGCTGGTCAACCTTAGGTTGGTTTACTGATCCCATCTTGAGTAAGATGTTGAATCGAAGTGAGGGCGATTTGGCTAATCTCATCATTCATGAGATGTCGCACTCTACCATCTTCGTAAAAGACAGCATTAATTTCAATGAGAACTTGGCCACATTTATTGGTGATCGCGGAACGGAGAAATTCCTGATTCATAAGTATGGACTCCATTCTAAAGAATACATAACCTATATCGAGGAGGATGAGGATTATCTGAAATATGTAAATCACATGTTGGGTGGAGCAA
>JBDTTT010000109.1:0-19058 GCA_039930485.1 Chryseolinea sp. | reverse complement strand
GGCCGCGAAAGGCTTCGCTAAAAAAGACCGGATTCCCATGGCCGAAAGATAAGCATTAGACGATTAGAAGATTGAAGGAGCTAAAAAAATCTGATCATCGCTATGCAAAATTAGAGTCACCGTTTTCCGGTTACCGGCAACTGGAAACCGGTAACTCTGCAACCAATGTACGTAAACTAATTTTAATCTTGCCTCCGCTATTTTAATGTCACCTTTAAAAATCAATCTTCTAAAACCATAAGTTTCTCATACCTTTAAATCGGAAAGAAACATTGAACCATGTGTGGCATCACCGGCATCTTCGCTTTTAATCTTGTAGGCAAATTCAATAAGATCAATGTTACCAATGCCACGATGGCACTGGAAAAACGCGGACCTGACTTTCAAGACATTTATTTTGATGATTGGGTAGGCCTCGGACACCGAAGACTCTCTATTATAGATACAAGCGAAGGTGGCAACCAGCCTATGTGGGATGATAGTAAACGCTATTGCATTATTTTTAATGGAGAAATTTTCAACTTCCTGGAATTAAAAACAGACCTGGAAAAGAAAGGAGTATTATTTCATTCCCACTCGGACACAGAGGTTCTGCTGAAGCTTTATATCAATGAAAAAGAAAACTGCTTAAACAAACTCAATGGTTTTTTTGCCTTCTGTATTTACGACAGACAAGAACAAAGTTTTTTCGTTGCCCGCGATCGATACGGTATCAAACCATTGCTCTATCTTTTTGACGAGGATAAATTCATTTTTGCTTCTGAGATGAAATCGATGATCCAGTATGGCATCGAAAGAAATATTGATTACACAAGTCTCTATACTTATTTCCAACTCAATTACATTCCAGCTCCCCATACCATTTTCACATCGGTTAAAAAACTAATGCCTGGGCATTATTTGAAAATGGAAAAACAGAAGTTAAGAATAGAGAAATACTATTCGATGCCGCATTCGTCTGAAGTTGAGAAGAATAATCTGCCGTATGATAAGGCCAAAGAAAAATTAAAAGATTTATTGGAGGCTTCTGTAAAACGCAGACTCATTGCTGATGTTCCACTCGGTTCATTCTTAAGTGGAGGGGTTGATTCGTCTGTTGTTACTGCACTAGCCAGCAAACACAAACCTGATCTTCATACTTTCTCTATTGGCTTTCGTGACGAAAAGTTTTTCGATGAAACCGAATATGCCAAGTTAGTTGCTAATCATTTGAAAACAGAACATACTGTTTTCTCCCTTACCAATGAGGATTTATACAAACATGTAAATTCTATTTTAGATTACATTGATGAACCGTTTGCTGATTCATCTGCTATCAATGTTTACATCTTAAGTAAAGAGACACGTAAACATGCAACCGTTGCCCTTTCTGGCGATGGAGCAGATGAGATGTTAGCAGGATATAATAAGCATGCAGCATTTTATCGCATTATCAATAGAGGGTGGAAAGAAAATTTAGTAGGATCGCTTCACCCACTTTGGAAAGCATTACCTCAATCACGAAGTAATCCATTGGCAAATAAAGCCAGACAACTATTACGCTTTAGTGAAGGAACGAAACTGTCATCAAAAGAAAGGTATTGGAAATGGGCTGGTTTTGCTTCGGAAGATGAATCGCTTAAATTATTTTCAGAGAAATCAAAGGAACAAGTATCTCAGCAAGATTATCAAAATTTAAAATCTGAAATTCTAAAATCAATCCCAGAGAAAGAGCGCATTAACGATATTCTCCTTACGGATACTCAACTCGTTCTACCCAATGACATGTTGACGAAGGTTGACTTGATGAGCATGGCGAATGGATTGGAAGTGCGCGTTCCTTTTTTAGATGTTGAGGTTGTGAATTTTATTTTCAGTTTACCTTCTGAATATAAAATCACGCCCAATCTGCGAAAGCGAATTTTACAAGATGCTTTCAAAGACATTCTACCCACACAACTTTACAATCGACCGAAGAAAGGATTTGAAGTTCCGTTACTGAAATGGTTCCGAAAGGAAATGAAGTCATTGATTTTAGATGATTTGCTTTCAGAGAAATTTATTCAGGAGCAAGGAATTTTCAATTACACCGAAATTTCAAAATTGAAGAATCAACTTTTCTCCTCCAATCCGGGCGACATTCATGCGCGCATCTGGGCGTTGATTGTGTTTCAATGGTGGTGGAAAAAGTATGGGAAGTAAAGATGTTTTAGTAAAGGTATTCGCAAAATCTTCACATTTATTTTTTTGCTCCAGAGGAGCAACCTATTTGGAGCTAAAATAATATCAAGAATTCCGGCTCCAGCGGAGCCGCCTGTCGCATTCAATACTTGCAATGCATAAATCTTGGAATGATCGCCTTAACCAACAAACACAAATAGGTGACTCCTCTGGAGTCAAACCATTTAATCAAATAATTTTCTACAAACAGGTTGCTCCTCTGGAGCAAAGAGTTAATTAAACAAATTGAGCCCGTGTTAATGTATTTAATGCAGGATGATCTCGTATTTGAGTGGGACCATTTTCAAGTACCATTTTCACAACTGGTTCTTGCTCGGGAGGAGCAACCTGCTTGTAGCCACAAAAATATTAAGCGACCCGGCTCTAGCGGAGCCGCCTGTTGGTTTCAATATTCAAATGCATTTTTGATTCTAAATAGATTTTCTAAACTACCAAACACAAATAGGTGACTCCTCCGGAGTCAAACCATTTAACTAAATAATTTTCAACAAACAGGTTGCTCCTTTGGAGCAAAAAATGAATGTTCTAAGGAGCAGAAATACTTAGAGTAGAAAATAATTTCATCCAATGAAAGGAAGTTACCGGATGTAAAATGCTTGATGAAGACTTATCTGCACCTACATTATTGTGATGTGATACACATCGCTCTCGTTGCGACCAATGTTAGTAAAGAAGAATCCACCCGGTTGCGAAATCTCTTCAACAAAATCAAATTGGGTACAAGATTTAGGGAGCGAAGAAAAGATAAGCAGAAAACGAAATGGACTTCCACCCGGAATCATCGTCCACAATGGAGCGATGGTAATATTCTCAGCATGGATCAATCCTGCTTTTGCTCCAGATGCACGATCAATCAGAAAAGTAGTCTTCCAAATCCGGATTAACATCTCATCTTCCGGATCGTCAACGTAGCAATGCACGTAGACGTGTGAGTCCTCCAACGTTTTCGGATCGATTGAAGTTAGCACATCTGTCTCTATCACGGGCTTAACAACAGGCAACTCCACGGTTTTCACAGTCCGGCCAAACGTTGGATGTAGATTTGGGTATAACGCCATGCCACAAAGTTCGATTCTAAAAACCATTCGACCAAAGCCACGGGATTTTAAACAGATGTTTTTTATCTTGGTGCCAAAGAAAGACTATGAGTAAACTAATTATCAGCAGCTTCGATGAATTTGCCAGCTATTCAGGCAAAGAACTTGGTGTTTCGGGATATATAAAGATTACACAGGAGCAGATCAATTTGTTTGCCGATGCTACGATCGACCACCAATGGATCCATACTGATCCGGTACGCGCTGCTGATAGTCCCTTTAAAAGCACCATTGCCCATGGCTATTTGACACTTTCAATTATTCCGCATTTGTGGGAACAGATTGCTGAGTTTCACAATACGAAAATGATGATCAACTATGGTATTGAAAAGCTGAAGTTCAACCAGGCTGTTGTTGTGAATAGTGAAGTTAGACTTAGGGCAAAGTTACATTCTATTATTAACCTTCGGGGTGTAACTAAATTTGAAATAGAAGTTACACTTGAAATTAAAGATAATCCGAAGCCTGCCTTTACGGGGCTGCTTGTATTTTTATATCACTTTGTGTAAAGTTTTTGCCACAAAGACGCTAAGACACAAAGGTTCATTAAGCTTTCTTGCACTCGACCAGCCAATCCCAAGGGTAAGGTCCTTTCATCCAGGTGGGAGGTTCACTGAACTCTGAGTTCCAATCGTATTCTACCTTATCAAGTGCAGTAATTTTTAATCCAGCTTCTGTAAACAATACTTCGAGTTCGTTCGCTGAATAATGTTTCGTTGGAACTTTATCAATGTGAATGATGCCCTGAATGATGTCTCGTTTGCTTCCGTTGAAATAATTTAACTCTTCCTGATCAATATCAGAAGGCCTCACACCTTCTCTTTTATACCAATCAATTAGTCGCCAAGAAGAAAACATAACCGATTCAAGAGAAGGCATAACCAGTACTGCGCTTCCTTTTGGTTTCAACGCGCTGCTGATATTCTGAAGCATGGATAGGTTCTTTTCAATGATAGGTAACATCACCACATTGCAGCAGAAAATAAAATCAACTGGACCAAGTTTGAGATTTTTCTTGGAGAGATCTTTTTGTTTGAAGGTAATGTTGGTGAACGGTCTTTCCTTTGCTTGATTCAATAACTCCTGAGAAATATCGATGGCAATAATATCCTTAAACAAAGAGGCGATGTAGGTGAACGACTTTCCATTGCCACATCCAAAATCAAGGGCTGAATGCTTTTTGTTTGCGTGCTTCTTAAAATAGAATGGAAGTCTTTTCTTCTTATCACTTTTAAAAACATCAAATATTTCGTTGTTGTAATTGCCTCCGATTTTATTCCAGTGAGATTTTTCGTTCATGTTATTGATTTTACTTTAGGTACCCAATGCGGTAATGTAAATGTACATGATCAAATGCATTTCACGCAAAGGCGCAAAGATTTAAATACAAAGAGCACAAAGAGGAATACCTTATATGACGAATCAAATCGCGCATAGAATTTCTTTGCGTCCCTTGCGGGCTGTTCTCCGCGTCTTTGCGTGAACTGTATTCTTATCTATTTAGAGATATATTCAAAGTCGCGTGCGTAATCGAATTGCAAGTCTTCATCCAGCTTGGATAAAGCCGCACTGATCTTTTTGATCTGTTGATTATAAAGATTAGAAATCACCAAACTAGATTGAAGACTAATCCCTGACTTCTTCATCTTCATACAAAAAAAAATCCGAAGCATTACCTCCGTCTCATTTACTCCTGAGTAACGGATTTGCTTATTTACAGTCCGAAGTATTTTCCTCAACACCTTCTTGATCAGATAGACATTACTTTTCGGAACTGTAGCAAACAACTCATTCATTTCTTCTTTTACACTTTCGACATAGGCATTTTCGTCCTGCGCTTCAAAAAGCAAATAGGTAAGTAGCTCTTTATTTTCTTTTTTAAACTTCGCCAATCGCAAGCAAAAGTCCTGGACTTCTTTTTCATCCAAGTCCTGAATGGCTTTTTTTATTTCATTTACAGAAGCAGCTTTCATTAATTTCTAATGTGCATTAATTAATGATTATTTCTCGCTTCATCGTATTCCCTTGTAAGGGTTTGAACGATACTCGCCATCGGGCGAATACTCTTTACATGTTCAATTGCAGGACCTGCACACCAAACAGTTTTATAAGTCGCACTAAATGCAGCCTTCTCCACCGCTTTCATACCGCGCAAAGCAATTATCATCTTTGCGTATTTCTTCAATGTCTTATTATTATTTAAAATCCACTCTAACAAATTAGCTTTCGTTCCAAGTTGTTGTACATAAGGTGTGTTGATTACGGTAAGCGCTGAACCCGAAAGTTTGTTTGTGCGCACAATATCTTTCGCGCCATAATCTACCATGGCCTGCTTGTATTCTGGAGAAATATCGGCTTCTTCACAAGCAATAAAAATTGTACCGACAGATGCCCCGGCAGCACCCCAATCCATTACTTGCTTCAAATCTTTTCCTTTAGCAATTCCTCCAGCAGAAATAATGGGGATGTTGCAATTCTCTTTTAATAATGTAATCAGGTCTTTCGGTTCGATATTGCCAGCATGTCCTCCTGCTTTTGCATTCACTGCTATAACAGCATCTGCTCCGAGTTCTTCTACTTTCTTTGCGTATTCCAAATCAACCACATCACAAAAAACTTTTATGCCCAATGGCTTACATCTTTCTATTACTTCCCTTGGACTTCCAAGGGAAGTAATAATGTAATCCACTTTTAACTCAAGCAAGGTTTCAAGATGCGCTTTATACTTTGGATTTGACTTATTTACAATCAAGTTGACCCCAAATGGTTTTGACGAAAACGCTTTAATCTCAGTGATCGCTACTCGAAGTTCTTGATCGGTCCGATAATTCATTGCAGGAAATGCAGCCGTAACTCCATTCGACAATGCAGCCTTGATCATTTTAGTATTCGAAATCAAAAACATCGGAGCCACAATAATGGGATAATCGATGCCGAGTAATTTATCGAGTGTCATGTTGGACTGATTTAGATTATTAGCAAGTAAAGAGGCTGATCACTTCTATTCAATATGTTCCAATTCTTGTATAGCAATGCTGTCTCGCTTCTGCTGCCACAATTCTTTCTTCAACTTTCTCTTATACAGTTTTTCAAGAAAAGAATCTTCTCGTGGCTTCGCTGAGGTATCCGCTTGGATTAGTGAGTCACGTTGAAGAAGTGTTTGCTGAGCCAATAGTCTCAAATCATCATTTAGTTCATATAGATCACAATTCAATCGCTCCTGAAGATCATTTGACAATCGTGGAAACTCTTCTTTCGAAAGTTTCTTGAATTTATCATCTTCGTTTACCTGCTTCATAAAATAGGCATACATCGGTAAGGCAGTCGTTCCACCTTGTCCGAGTTCAGTGCTTCTGAAATGAATGCGCGGATCATCAGCTCCAACCCACGTCCCAACCACAAGCCCTGGCGTTACGGCCATAAACCATCCATCTGCATTCGACTGAGTCGTTCCGGTTTTTCCAGCTACATCATTATAGACACCATACTGCCACCGCAAACGAGATGCTGTACCTTCATGCACTACAGTCTTCATCATCTGTAGAACCAGTTTAGCAGATTCTTCTGAAATAACACGCTTTGGTTTTTCTTCTGATTTAAAATTCGTGAATACATGATCATCCAAATCATGAATAGCGCTTATAAAGTAAGGCTTCGTTGTTATCCCATAATTTGCGAAACAAGAATAGGCTGTGGTCATCTCCATAAGTGAGATCGATGTAGAACCCAATGCAACAGACGGAACATTTTTAAACTCGCTTACAATACCCATGCTGCGAGCGAGATCAACCGTGTTCTTCACACCCGCTTCAATGATCAACTTAACAGCAACTGTATTTACTGAATAGGCAAGTGCACCGGGCATGGTATATTCCACTTCATAATCGTTTTGTGAATTTCGTGGTGTCCACTTTTCACCTTCATCATCAATGTATGTTTCACGACCAGCCGAAATAAGTTCGCAAGGTTCAATACCTTTTTCGATTGCCTCTGCATAAACAATTGGTTTAAAGATTGAGCCCACCTGACGTTTTGTGCTGGTCTTTACATGATCGAACTGAAAAAAATCATGCTCAATACCCCCTACCCACGCGCGTACCCTGCCCGTACTGGGTTCCATCGCTAAAAAACCTGCACTTAAATATTTTAATGTATGCTTAATTGAATCAAGCGGGCTCATGTTGGTATCCTGTTCACCTTTCCAGGTAAACAATCGCATGGCGACTTTCTTATTAAAGACTTCCATGATCTGATCTTCTGTTAAACCTTGCTCTTTTAATTTTTCATAGCGAGGTGAATGTCGTACAGCATCATGCACTACTTCATCTTTTCCTTTCCAAGGATCTTCTTTTCCCCAATGATCGAAGAATGACTTTTGCACAATCGTCATTTGTTCTGCCACTGCTTTCTCGGCATAAGTTTGAAGTTTTGAATCAACCGTGGTGTAAATTTTTAATCCATCAGTATAAATATTGTATGGATCGCCATTGGGTTTGAAATTGGTTTTGCACCACTCAATCAATTCTGATTTTACATACTCACGAAAGTAAGGTGCCAATCCCTGGTGATATGAAACACTGTTATACTGAAGATCAATTGGAAGCAACTTTATAGAATCAGAAACTTCTTTCGTTAAGAAATTATACTTCGCCATCTGCGACAGCACAACATTTCTTCTTGTTCTGGCGCGTTCTGGATACAACCGGGGATTATAAGATGTTGTAGCCTTCAACATTCCTACTAAAATAGCAGCCTGATTTGCATTGAGTTCTTTTGCCGTTGTCGAATAAAAACGTTTTGCCGCAGCTTCAATACCAAAGGTTAGATCAGCAAATGGAATTGTGTTCAAATACATCGTGATTAAATCCTCTTTCGAGTAAATGTCTTCTAATCGAAAGGCCGTTATCACTTCACGGGCTTTATTCATCGGCATCGAAAAAATCCAATACCGTCTTCGTGGATATAAATTTTTTGCGAGTTGCTGCGTGATTGTACTTCCGCCACCCGAAGATTCATCCTGCATGAAAATGGATTTGATGAGCACGCGACCTAGACTTTCATAATCAACTCCATCGTGATCATAGAATCGAATATCCTCCGTTGCAATCAATGCGTTGATCACAACAGGAGAAATTTCATTGTATTTAATTTCAGTCCGGTCTTGTATGTAGTATCGACCAAGTAATACACTATCAGCGCTATACACTTCAGAGGCTACCTGATTCTGGATGTTGCGTAACTCTCGTTTACTCGGTATTTCAATCCAGACAACAATTAAAAGAATCAATAGCGGCCCCAAAACAATCGATGCAATGATTGACCACTTCTTTGCTTTTGGATGCGTTCTATAATACTCACGAGCGCGCTGGAAGTATGATTTAATTACACCTAAAACAGGCTGGGCTTTCTGATAGGCAACCAGGAATAAGTCGCGGATTTGCCCTATTAATTTCTTCATGAATAGCTCGTCTGTGAATATGAAATATAATTAGTCTGCTAGTATTGAGCAACGGTAACGTAAGAATTGCCCTATTATCGCGGAATTATACAAAGGATTTTCCGTAAAATATAAACTGCTGACCTATCAAATCCGTACATTTGACCTACGTGAAGGTAATCCACTCTATATTATCTGTTCTGCTGGCCTTGCTGGTGCTCGTTTCATCAACGAGTTTCAGTGTGAACATGCATATATGTGGTGGTCATGTGTCCAGTGTTGCGCTCGTTCAAAAAGCAGCTCCTTGTGCCATGGAACGAATGCTTGCTTGTCATGGTGATGTGCATCAGGAAAAAAAATCGAATGGTTGCTGTGAAGATAAAAGTGTAACGTTCGAAGGAAAAGATTTTAGCTCAAAGGTTGAACATCTTTCTTTGGAACTTCAGAGTGCATCCTGGATTGCTGAACTGCCTTACGTTGTTTCAATTGTACCTTCAACTTCTAGTCAAGCTCCTCCAAGCTTTACACTTTACAAGCCACCTCTGCTTTCGAAGGATATTTCTGTGCTTGTTCATTCCTTCCAAATCTGATTTTACATCTCTTCTGATTTCATCTACTTGTTTAGTACGATGAAAATTCTGTATCGATATCATTCAATACAAATTTTGTTCATGTAATCAATACATGATTCAAGTCAACTACTCAGTCTAAGACTAAATACTCACGACTCACTACTAGTTTAGTATGATTCAAAATTTAATTTCATTTTCCCTGCGGAACCAATTGCTGGTATTGCTTATCGCTGCTGGATTATTTGGCTGGGGAATTTATTCGGTAAAGACCAATAAGATTGATGCTATTCCCGATCTGTCGGAAAATCAAGTTATTGTTTTTACGGAATGGATGGGACGTAGTCCGCAGATCATTGAAGATCAAGTTACCTATCCGTTGGTAACGAACCTTCAGGGATTACCAAAAGTAAAATATGTGCGAGGTGCTTCCATGTTTGGAATGAGCTTCGTGTATGTCATCTTCAACGATGATGTCGATGTGTATTGGGCTCGCGAACGTGTGCTCGAAAGATTAAACTACGCTTCTAAATTATTGCCGGAAGGTATTGTGCCGACACTAGGTCCCGATGGAACTGGTGTTGGACATATTTTATGGTACACATTGAATGCTCCTGAAATGAGTTTGGGTGAACAACGTGCCATTCAAGATTGGTATGTGAAATTTGGATTACAAACAGTACCCGGTGTGAGTGAAGTAGCATCCTTTGGTGGTTTCGAAAAACAATATCAGGTAACCGTTGATCCTACCAAGCTTACCTATTTCAATCTTTCTATTCCCGAAGTAATTCAATCCATTCGCAGCAACAACAATGAAGCCGGTGGGCGCAAGTTTGAGATGAGCGACATCGGATACATTATCAAAACTACGGGTTATCTCAAATCCATTGAAGACATTGAGAAGATTCCAGTAAAGACAGTCAACACTGTACCAATTCAAATAAAAGATATTGCTACGGTACAAATGACTGGCGAAAGTCGTTTGGGGATTTTTGATAAAGACGGTGAAGGTGAAGTGGTAGGCGGAATCATTGTAATGCGTTATGGTGAAAATGCAGACGAGGTAATCCGTAAGGTGAAAGCCAAAATGGAGGAAGTGGCGAAGGGTTTACCAAAAGGAATGACTTTCAACATCACGTACGACCGAAGCGGTTTGATTGAAGAATCTGTTTCGTCTATTAAAGAAACATTGGTAGAAGAAATTTTAGTTGTGTCACTGGTTGTCATTTTGTTTCTCTTTCACTGGCGCAGTGCAATCACCATCATCATTCAATTACCGATTACCATTGCCTCTAGTTTTATTCTATTGAATGCATTCAACATCACTTCGAACATCATGTCGCTAACCGGCATCGCGTTGGCGATTGGTGTGATTGTCGATAATGGAATTATCATGACAGAGAATGCGTATAAGAATTTGGCTCATCGACATAATGAATCGAAGGCTCCAATCGAAAACGATGAACGTCTTTCCATCATTGAGAAATCAAGCAAGCAAGTTTCGCGTGGTGTGTTTTATTCTACTATCATTATCATCACATCCTTTCTTCCTGTATTTATGTTGAGTGGACAAGAGGGTAAACTATTTCACCCACTTGCATTCACTAAAACATTTATTCTTGTTGTAGATGCTTTTCTTGTACTTACACTTGCTCCTGTTTTGATTTCTATTTTCATGCGTGGAAAGTTTAGGGATGAAAAACAAAATCCAATCACGCGCACATTAGAAAAAATTTACGAGCCTATCATCCGAATGTGTATGAAGTGGCGCAAGACTACGATTGGTATCAACATCATTGCATTGCTCGTGAGCATACCTCTCCTATTGAGTTTAGGAAGCGAGTTCATGCCACCGTTGGATGAACAATCAATTTTATTTATGCCGGTCACGCTTCCCGACATTTCAAATTCCGAGGCAAAACGAATTCTTCAGGTTCAGGATAAAATTATCAAGTCGGTTCCAGAAGTGGATAAGGTATTGGGGAAAGCAGGTCGTGCGAGTACAGCAACTGATAATGTGCCGATCAGTATGATTGAAACCATCATTATGTTAAAACCAAAATCAGAATGGAGAGATGGCATCACCAAAAAAGATATCATCAATGAACTTGATGCGAAACTTCAAATACCCGGAGTCGTAAACGGATGGACACAACCCATTATCAATCGCATTAATATGCTTTCTACCGGGATACGAACAGATGTGGGTGTGAAAGTACACGGACAAAACTTAGATACAATCTATGCTGTGTCGCAGCGTGTGAAAGCTTTGTTGAAAAATATTGACGGTGTGAAAGATTTATATGTAGAACCGATCACAGGAGGGAAATATTTAGTAATCGATATTAACCGAGATCAGATTGGTCGTTACGGATTGAGTATTGACGATATAAACATGATGGTAGAAACTACCATTGGCGGAACACCATTGGCAACTATCATTGAAGGTCGTCAACGTTTTTCAATTAACGTGCGCTTACCTCAAGACTATCGAAACAGTATTGATCGTATCAAACGCATTCCAATTAAAACACCCGGGTTTGGAACAATACCTCTTTCATCTGTTGCTGAGATCAAATATGAAAATGGGCCACCAATGATTTCTTCCGATAATGCTTTGCTTCGCGGAGCCGTATTGTTCAACGTACGCGATCGTGATTTAGGAAGCACTGTAACAGAAGCCATCGAAAAAGTAAATAGTGAATTAACGAATTTGCCAAACGGATACTTCATCGAATGGAGCGGGCAATACGAAAATTTGATTCGAGGAAAGCAGACCTTGTTGATTATTGCACCGGTTGTGCTGCTCATTATTTTCCTTGCACTTTACCTTGCATTCAAATCCATTCGAGAAGCCTTTCTTAGTCTGATCACCATACCCTTTGCATTGATTGGTGGTGCTTACCTTATTTATTTCTATGGTGTAAATCTTTCTGTTGCTGTTGCTGTTGGCTTCATTGCATTGTTTGGTATTGCTGTCGAGACTGGAGTAGTGATGGTAATCTATCTCAATGATGCGATGCAACAACTTGTGAAACTAAAAAGTAACTCACGTGAGACTATCACAAAAGAAGATTTGCGTGAATACGTAATCAATGGAGCAGCCAAACGCCTTCGTCCAAAATTGATGACGGTGTGTGTTTCGTTGTTTGGTTTGATACCTGTGTTGTGGTCGACCGGAGTGGGCAGTGATGTGATGCAACCTATTGTATTGCCAATGATTGGTGGTGTGCTTACATCATCAACCCACATTTTATTAGTAACACCTCTGATTTTCTTAATGGCAAAAGAATATGAATTACGAAAATTCGGAAAAATTGAAATCCATGAAAGCAATCATTAGACAAGAGACGCTAGACGTTAGACATAAGACTTTAGAAATGAGACATGAGACTCTGAATGGTACTCACAAACAGTCTATTGTCTTTTATCTAATGTCTATCCTCTATTTCATTTTGATAAATTCAGCTAGTCAAGCACAGGTTCTTCGGCTTGATAGCGTGCTGTCAGTGATTAAAGAGCGCAATCCTATGCTTCAGGATTTTCGTCAACGATCAAATGCAATGAATGCTTATTCTGTAGGAGCAACAAGCTGGATGGCTCCAGAAGTAGGCGGTGGACTTTGGATGATGCCCTACAAAAAAGTAGAAGACTCTCGCGATAAAGGGCAGATCATGCTTTCCGTCCAGCAGAAATTTACAAATCCAGCAAAGTTAAAAGCAAGCAAAGGATACATGGAATCCAAGGCAGCGATTGAATTGGAAGGAGAATCTGCTACCTACAATGAACTGCGTGCTCAAGCAAAGACAGCATACTATCAATGGATGGTCTTAGAGAAAAAGAAAAATGTTTTGAAAGAGAGTGAAGAGATTATTAATCTGATGATCAAGATTGCCAAACTTCGTTACCCATACAATCAGAGCAAGCTTGGCAATATTTATAAAGCAGAAGGTCGATTGTATGAAATACAAAACATGATGTTGATGAACGAAAGCGAGATCCATCACAAAATGACATTGCTCAATCAATTGATGAACATTCCCTCAACAGCTCATTATGAATTAGACACACTTCAATCCTCTCCATCCTTTTCACCTCAATCAATTGACTCTTCTCTTTTTGTTTCAAGTAGAAGCGATATCAGAAGAATCGATAAACAAATTCAATCCATGAGATTGAACCAGGCATTAGAACGCAGTCAATCCAAACCTGATTTTAATCTCAGCTTTAATCACATGATACCAAGAGGCTCGGGCATGCCAAGTCAGTTTATGTTGTTGGGCATGGTATCAATACCTATTGCACCGTGGTCCTCGAAAATGTATAAGTCGAATATAAAAGGTATGGAGTATGAAATTGAAGCGATGAAAAGTGAACGCGCTTCGATACTGAATGAACTTCAAGGAATGACCATCGTTATGGCGAATGAAATACAAACGCTTAACAGACAACTCGAAAACTACAACAAGCGCATTTTACCTGCGCTTCGAAAAAACTATGAAACCACAATGCTCGCCTACGAAGAAAATAAAGAAGAGCTACCGGTTGTGATCGATGCCTGGGAAACGCTGAACATGACACAGAGTCAATATTTGGATACCCTTCAGAAGTACTACGAAATGATTGTGACCTATGAAAAGCAAATTGAAAAATAGAATAATGGTTACTCACACTCGGCAGCAGATAATCGTTAACAGATTGTTTTCAGTCTATTGTCTATTGTCTATTGTCTCAATACTTGCATTAAGTGGATGCTCAAATAGAAATGATCATGCTCATGCACAGGAATACATTTGTCCAATGCACCCAACGGTTCTTCAGGATAAGCCAGGTCAGTGTCCGGTTTGTGGGATGGATCTGGTGTTGAAAGGAAAAGTTGGTGATGAAGTGAAGATCACATCCGAGCTCAACTATCTTTTAAAGCCAACGAATGTTTCCGTTGTCGGTTCGATTAAAGTAATAACACCCATCTTAAAATCAGCCTCGATCAATACGGAAACAAGTGGCGTGATTACCTATGACACCAGAAGAATCACAGTTGTTCCCATTCGCATCGGTGGCCGGATTGAAAAATTAATAATCAAATACAATTTTCAACCTATACGCAAAGGCGAAAAGATTTTAGAAATCTATAGTCCTGAATTGTTAACTGCTCAACGTGATCTTCTTTACTTGCAAAAATCAGATGCAGAAAATGTTCAACTCATTGAGTCCGCTAAAGAAAAATTAAAACTCATGGGTGCTACAGATCAACAGATCGCCCAAATCAGCTCCTCAAAAAAAGAAATATATTCTTTCCCGGTTTACAGCTCAGTTAATGGGTACATAATGGAAGAAAGTGCACTTCGCGCTTCAATACCATCAACAGCTTCATCCTTTCCTGCTTCTTCTGATATGAATGCAGAACCAACAATGAAAGCTCCATCTTCCAACAGTCCGATACAGAGCGAAATACAAACACGTGAAGGCATGTATGTAACGAGCGGCCAAACTATTTTTAATGTTGTGAACACAGAACAAGTATGGGCCGAATTCAACGTTCGTCAGGAGGACGCAAAGGAAATTAAAGTTAAAGATTCCATTTCTCTTTCGTTCGATCCATCACAGAAGGAAATTCAGTCTACGATAAGTTTCATGCAACCCTTTTATCAAGAGGGAGAAACTTTTCTAAAAGTGCGAGTGTATTTATCCAATCCACAACACGTGTATCAGATTGGTCAACTTGTGAAAGGTCAATTAAAAACAGAATCAGGAAAATCATTGTGGATTCCGATTCGGGCGAGTATGGATTTAGGAACACAAAAAATTGTTTTCACAAAACGAAACGGAACGTACAGGCCACAATCAATTATCAGCGGACAAACTTCTGGCGATTGGATTGAAGTTGTTTCAGGAATTACAGAGCAAGATAGCATTGCTTATGATGCCCAATTCCTGATGGACAGCGAGGGTTTTATAAAAGTTAAAAACTAGGTTGAAGTCAATCGTGAAGAATATAATGATTATGAAAAACAGCATATTGATTTTTAGCTTGTTCAGTTGCTTACTCATTAGTTCGTGTAATAAGAAAGATGAGCATGCCCATCATGAAGTCGCAAAGGAGCAATACACGTGTCCCATGCATCCACAAATTATTCAAGATAAGCCAGGCATCTGTCCAATTTGCGGGATGGATTTGGTGAAGGTCAGTGCAGTAGTAAATAAAGCGATCATGCTAAGTGACACACAAAAGAAACTGGCAAACATCACCACAACATTAGTGCGCATGCAGCCCATTGGCAACAATACAATCATCACTGGAAAACTAGTGGCCGATGAAATACAAACTGAAGTGATCAGTAGTCGTGTTCAGGGCAGGATTGAAACACTTTATGTAAAAGAAATTGGGCAACAAGTCAAACAAGGACAAGCATTGTATCAACTTTACAGTGAGCAATTGCTCACGCTGCAACAAGAATATGTATTGACATTGAGGCAAGCGGAAGCAATCAAAGAAGAGCGTTATCAATCGTTTGTAGCCTCAGCTGAAAAGAAATTATTATTGTTTGGGATGACGAAAGGTCAAATTGAAAATCTTGCAAAGAAAAAAATAGTCGATTCACGCATCACTTTTTTTGCACCTGTGTCCGGTGCAGTAAAAAGCATGGAAGTGAATGAAGGCCAATACATTTCAGAAGGAGCCTTACTTTATCGCTTCGAAAAACTTGACAAGCTGTGGATGGAAGCCGAACTTTATCCGGGAGAAACCCAATACATTAAACCGGGTGACGAAGTAAATGTATCCATTTCCAATTCGAATCAAACTTCTATAAAAGGTAAGGTGTTATTTATGAGTCCGGAATATCGAAAGGGAAGTCAGGTAACGATTGTGCGTGTGGAAATCAAGAATTCAGATCACGCATTTTTGCCCGGCATGCAAGGGAATATTATTCTCACACATTCTGACAAGAAAGCAATTGCTATTCCCGTTGATGCGGTAATTCGTGATGAGACTGGAAATCATATTTGGGTCTTGCAAAAAGACGGATCGTTTATATCACGCAAAGTAAAAACAGGAATTGAAAATTCGGAAATGGTAGAGATTACGGAAGGCCTTGGAGAAAATGAAAATGTGGTGATTACAGGCGCATATCTTCTTTATAGTGAAAGTATATTGAAGAAGGGAGCTTGAGATTAAGCCTTACCTTAAATCCCGCTCCGGTGGAGAGGACTTAATGAAATAGTTTAGAAAATTAAAAACAAACAATAAATCAAATGAAAACAAAACATGTATTCAAGTTGGCAATGACTTTGGCCGTTGTTTTACTGATCGCTTCATGCTCAGGAAAGAAAACTGAAACAGCAGAGCTCGATGATCATCAACATGCGGCAGCAACAGAAGCTCCTGTAATAAAAGTATTTGAAAATGTGGATGCATCGGTAAAAACACAAATCAATGGATTGCTTGCAAACTATTTTGCAGTGAACAAAGCATTAATTGAAGACAACAATGAAGGTGCAAAAACCGAAGCGAAGACTTTTACAGACAATCTTTCAAAATTTGATATGTCGAAGCTTGAAGGTGAGCAAATGGATTTTTATCATATTCAGTTGGCCCAAATCTCAACCGGCTTAAAGCATGTTACTGAAAGTGTTGATATTGAAGAAAGCAGAACCGGGCTTTCCAATATAAGCGAAGGTATGTATGCGTTAATAAAAGCGTATCGTCCAAATGAAAATGAATTATACCTTCAGTTTTGTCCTATGGCAAAGAACAATGAGGGTGCTTATTGGATTAGCGACACAAAAGAAATTGTAAATCCATACATGGGCCAAATGATGCCGACTTGCGGAGTGACAAAAGAAAAAATATAAATTAAAAACGTTACAATTAAAATTTAGAAAATGAAAAACACATTATTCATCCTTGCACTTTGTTTGGTTACCTCTATTGTTGCAATAGCTCAGCATGATCATAGCAAACCTGCAGAACAAACAATTCAAGCGAAAGCACCAACCTTCAAAGATGCTAACGTTGGCAAAGCTTACGGGCTTTACATTCAACTGAAAGATGCTCTTGTGGCATCGAAGCAAGATGAAGCGAAGCTAATTTCTGGTGAATTACAAAAATCATTACTGATCATCAGTGCCGGTAAATCCGCTGCTACCGAAGCTGCTAATATTGCGTATGCGTCAACTCTTGCCGATCAACGCAAAGCATTTTCAGTACTCAGCACAGAAATATCCGCACTTATAAAAGCCAATTCACTTGCTTCGGGTCACCTCTATTTAGAATATTGTCCGATGGCGAATAACAACGAAGGAGCATACTGGCTTTCAAATGAAAAAGTAATAAAGAATCCTTACTTCGGACAAGCCATGCTTAGCTGCGGAATGGTGAAGGAAACAATTCAATAACCATTGTCGCACTTTAGCTTTAGTTCTTTTTCTTCGTGAACCTGCGTGGCTTTGTGTCTTAGTGGCAAGAGCTAACATTCATTTTGCCACAAAGACTCAAAGGCACAAAGGGTGTCACTAAGTTTAATAACATAAATTATTGGTATGAAAGAAACAATCGCCATTCTATCAATAGTCACAATCACACTGATTGGTTGTGGTGGAGACAAAAAACAAACAGAGCAAGCATCAACTGCTGTTGAAAGTAAAAAGGTTATTGATGTTGTGATCATACAACAACAATCAGAACCCGATACATTAAAAGGAAGTTTAACGGCTGAAGCAACAGGTAAGATTGGAAATACAGAAATAAAAATTGCCTACCATTCACCGTCAGTAAGGGGTAGAATTATTTGGGGTGGGCTTGTTCCATTTGACAAAGTTTGGGTAACCGGAGCACATATGGCAACCAGTATTGAGTTTAATCATAACGTGGAAATCGGAGGCAAAACAATTGCAGCAGGCAAGTATGCATTCTTTACCATTCCCGGCAAAGATGGATGGACAGCAATCATCAACACCAACTGGCAACAACATTTAACCGATAAGTATGATGAAGCACAAGATGTAGTGCGCCTAAAAGTTAAGCCAGAGCAAGAAGAAAAAAATCAGGAGAGACTTCGGTATGTTATTGAAGCAGAAGGCAACAATTCAGGTGAGATTGTTATGTATTGGGAAAGAGTAGAAATTTCTATTCCATTTAAGATTAAGGGGTGATCGTTTAATCCTTATATTAGAATTAAAAAAAAGAAACCATGTTTCGATTCAACATCCTCACTTGCATCATTCTTTGTTTCTACTTTTCCATTTCCGCACAGAGTAATCCTCCAAATTTCAAAGTGGTGGCTTTTTATACCGCAAAGAATGACGCAGCACATATAAGCTTTGTACACGAAGCTCATAAATGGTTTTCAACTCTTGCTACACAAAATCATTTTGCTTACGACTCCACTAACAACTGGGATAATCTTAACAAAGAATATCTATCACAATATCAGGTTGTGCTATTTTTAGACACCCGACCCGAAGCACCAAAGCAGAGAGAAGCTTTTCAATACTATATGGAACACGGTGGTGCATGGATGGGATTTCATTTTGCAGGATTTGCTTTGAATGATTCCGACTTTAATCAGGATTGGGATTGGTATCACAATACATTTATTGGTGCCGGACAATATGTGAGCAATACCTGGCGGCCAACTTCTGCTATGCTGAGAGTTGAAGATCCAAAACATCCAGTAACCAATCATCTGCCCATAACTTTTAAATCATCCCCAAATGAATGGTACCGCTGGGAGA
>JBDTTT010000108.1:0-19350 GCA_039930485.1 Chryseolinea sp. | reverse complement strand
CTCTTTTGAAACAGCACCTTTTATTTTCTTTAGAAATGGCGGCTTATACTTTGAATAAACACCCGCAGCACCTCCTCTGTCTGAATCATTTACTTTTAATGTTATTTCCAGGTATGCACCGGCAACCAGCTTATTATTGGTCTGTGCAAATGCCATGGAAGTAAATGCTGAAGCAATTAGCGTAAGGCTGATGATAAGATTTCTTTTGAACATTGTCATTTTGTTTTAATTGTTACGTCACTATTGACAATGCAAAGATGAGCCCCCAATACACTACTTAAAATGGACAAAAGAGAATCTGTATGGTAAATTTAGGAAATAGCCTTTCTAAAATCGCTTGGCGATTTTCCTGTTTGCTTTTTAAAATACTTAACAAAATATGAAGGGTCTTCAAATCCCATTTGAAATCCAATTTCATTAATGTTTAAACTGGAATGGGAAATTAGTCTCTTTGCCTCAAGTGTTATCCTTTCGTTGATTATCTCTAATGGAGTTTTATCAGCGCTTTCTTTTGAATGATTGGTGAGGGTTTTGGAAGAAATATTTAACAAGGCAGCATATTCTCTTACGGTTTGTACCTTCTTAAAATTCAAATCAACCAATTTCCTAAATCTGATAAATGTGATGTGGCTATTGTTAGTAATGGATAGGTTTTTGAAAGCCTTTCGCTTACCAATCCTCTGAATAGAAATTAAAAATAATTTTAACAAATGTCTTAAATATTCCTTGTGAGCAAAAAATTCAAGTTCTGCAATCTCCTGTTGAAGTTGGGATATCAGATTACTAAGTTTCTTGACCTTATCTTTTGACATAGTAAAAAACGGCTCACTTTCAAAATCATTAAAGATGCTATACTTCAAAAACACATCAATATCATTCTCACTGTCGATTAGGAATTCCTCATTAAAATGAATGATGATACCTTCGTAATTTTTATTGCCATCAAAGAAATGAATTTGGTCTTTCGAGATAAAAAAGAATGAATTGGACGTTACCTCAAATGCATTAAAATCTACGAAATGTTTCCCTTGTCCTTTGGTAAACCAAATTATCTGATAAAAGCTATGACTATGTGGTTTTCTTGCGTGTATACTGTTTTTCGTCAAGTAGTCGCACAAAGAATAAATATCAAACTGTAATTTTTCAGGTTGGTCTTTATGCAAATGATACTGCTCTATCTTAGTCTTGCCTTTTGTCAATCTTAATTTTTTTTGTAGTGTCAATAGGTTGGCAGCTGTGGGCTTTTGCTAAGCTCTTATAAATTGTGTAATTAAAGTACTTTTTTATTTGCCCTTTTTGATACGAGTGTCAGTATAATATAAATTATCAATGCATATAACAATGATAGATTTGTTGTCCTTGGTCGG
This sequence comes from Chryseolinea sp., assembly GCA_039930485.1. Taxonomy (GTDB): domain Bacteria; phylum Bacteroidota; class Bacteroidia; order Cytophagales; family Cyclobacteriaceae; genus Chryseolinea. The sequence goes on along the minus strand of JBDTTT010000108.1, from coordinate 17,983 downwards.
TTTGGATCGCCCGTTGAAATATGAATAAGCTCAGTAACAAATCCACCGCCAAAAAGACTAACTATCACGCGAAACCATGTTTTTCTCAAAAGATTCATAATTCTACTTTCTTTTTTAAATTAATTTTTAAAACATTAATTACTCTTCATTGCCAAAGTAACCCACAAATGCTTCAGCATCTAAATTCAATGCAATTAAAAATACGTGCTGCCTTTTATAGAACTGCCAACTTCCGCGTCCATTTAATTAAGTGATTAATATTTGTTGTTAACGAAATCAATCCAGCCTTTTTCGAAATCGGACTCGCTTACCTTTAAAACCTTTTCGATGTCTACATAGGATGTAATTAATAGTGGTAATTTGTCTTTGCCCCATCTCTCGACTACATATTCAATTATAGTGTATCCAACATTATAGATTTGATTGCTGGTGTTCAAATATTCAAGTGTGGGATTTTTTCTCATCCCGTAATGAACACTTATTTTATTTACGATCCCTGCTTCATAATCACAAAGGGCTTCCCAAAACCATTGAGGATATTCTTTGATAAACTTCTCCTCAAACAATTTATTAAACTGTTCATTGTCTTGATTGGGTAATTCTTGTTGAGCGTTCTGTATAAGGATGTTCAACTGAACGCAATGTGAAAATTCGTGAACGGCCGTCTTCAATGGATCATTGGGGAAAATACTAGTAAACCAGTTTGTCCAACGTAAATGGAATTCGTTGGGGCCGCGGCTCATTCCATTTGCGTTACTATTCTTAAGTCCTGTTCCTTTGTTAAAGTCGGCTTGCGTTGGATGAATAAATATCCGAACTATTTCGTGATCCGGATCATGTAAATTAACCCTGACTCTGTTGTAATTTTCTTCCAGGGTATTGGAAACCGCTTCCGCGTCTCCCTTATATATTCCGTGATACGAAACAACAAAATGCTCCGTTTTCAACTCAGTTAACTGGTCCACCACAGAAAGACTTCTGTATGTCATTGTACCGAAATAGGTGAGAATAAATCCCGTCAGTATAAGTGCAGTAATTTTTAATTTTTTCATAGTCATTCGCAGCCAGTTTCTCTTTATTCGGTCGCTCAATGTCCTTACCAAACTGTTAGTAAGCTCTAAAATAGGTCTCACCGTTTACTAATCCAACCAATCATTATATCGCAATTCCAATTTGCGGTGCTTTCCAAAGCAAATCCCGCGTAAATCACCGAAAATGAAAACCGAAATGTGTTTCTTTTTAGGTCATCTTTCTTGAACTTGTTAATAGAATTTAATGGTCCTCCGATTACCACCATCATTCTGCGTTCGACAGGTTATGGTGAAGGCAGTTTCGCTCCTTTCAATTGAATTTTTATGAAACCTTGTCTAACCATAAATGTCTACCACTATGAAAGTCTATGATGAGAAACACATCAAAAACATCGTCTTGCTTGGCGCCCCGAAAACCGGAAAAACATTGTTAGCCGAAGACATGATCTTTGAAGCCGGAATCATTCACCGAAGGGGAACGATTGAAGGCAAAAATACCGTTAGCGATTATCACGAAATAGAGCAAGAGCGAAGCAACTCCGTCTTCGCTACCAGCATGCACACCGAGTGGCAGGACTATAAAATCAACATTCTCGACACGCCCGGCTTTGACGATTTTATTGGTGAAATTATTTCATCGGTAAGAGTATCGGATACTTGTGTCATGGTCATTAACTCGCAGCACGGGGTTGAGGTAGGCACCGAACTCATTTGGAATTATGTCGATCAATTTAACAAGCCCGTCATTTTTGCCATTAACCAGGTTGATCATCCGAAATCAAATTTCGATCAATCCCTCGATTCCATTAAGCAACGGTTTGGGCATGCTGTTACTCAAATGCAATATCCCATAAATCAGGGGGAAGGATTTAATGGCATTATCGATTTACTAAAAATGACCTTGTACAAATTTCCAGCAGATGGAGGCAAGCCAGAGAAACTTCCGATACCGGCATCGGAAAAAGAGAAAGCCGAAAAGCTGCACAACGAGTTGGTAGAGAAAGCGGCAGAAAATGATGAGAAGCTGATGGAGAAATATTTTGAAAAGGGTACGCTCGATGAAGACGAGATGAGACAGGGTTTAAAACTCGGCATGATTCATCACGACATCTTCCCGGTCTTCGTGATGTCGGCTAAGAAAAATATGGGTAGTGGAAGAATGATGGGTTTCATAGACAACGTTGCTCCATCTCCCCGCGAGGCAAAACCAGAGATCACGGAGGACGGAAAAGAAATTCAGTGTGATCCGAAACAACCCGCTGTTCTCTTCATTTTCAAAACTCATATTGAGCCCAACCTTGGCAAGCTTTCGTTTTTTAAAGTGATATCGGGTGAAGTTACGGCTACATCAGAATTGATCAATAGTCAGACGGGTGCGTTGGAGCGGTTCCATCAAATTTTCATTATGGATGGAAAAACCCGGAACCCGGTGGATAAACTTGTGGCTGGTGATATTGGAGCTACATTAAAATTAAAAGATACCTATACCAATCAAACGCTTCATGCAAAGGGATTTGATGTTGCTATTAAGCCTCTTGAATTTCCAGAGTCGCGCATTCGTATTGCAGTAGTCGCGCTGAGCAAACAGGACGATGATAAAATTGGTGAAGTATTGCAAAAGATCCATTTGGAAGATCCAACGTTGCTGGTGCACTACTCATCCGAATTAAAACAACTCATCATCTCCGGACAAGGTGAACTTCACTTGATGGTTTGCAAATGGTTTTTGGAAAACGTTTATGGACTTCATGTTGATTTTGTTACGCCTCGCATTTCGTATCGAGAAACGATACGAAGGTCATCGACTGCAACCTATCGTCATAAAAAACAATCGGGTGGTGCGGGTCAGTTTGGTGAAGTGCATATAAAAATTGAACCGTATTATGAAGGTATGCCGGAGCCAACGGAGTTTAGTGTTCGTGGAAAAGAAATTATCAATCTCGAATGGGGCGGCCAACTCGTATTTTACAATTGCATTGTAGGTGGCGTAATCGATACACGATTTATTCCATCCATATTAAAAGGTGTAATGGAGAAAATGGAAGAAGGTCCTATTACCGGTTCGTATGTTCGCGATGTGAGGGTAATGGTGTATGATGGCAAAATGCACCCGGTAGATTCCAATGACATCTCCTTTAAAATTGCAGGCATGATGGCTTTCAAAGATGCATTCATGAAAGCAGAGCCTCAACTGCTCGAACCGATCTACGATTTGGAAATTATGGTACCCGAAGAAATGATGGGTGAAGTGATGGGTGATCTGCAAACAAGAAGATCAATCATTACGGGTATTGATGCCAATAGAAATTATCAGGTGATCAAAACGCAGACACCACTGGCCGAACTGGATCGATACTCCACTTCCTTGCGATCGCTTTCACAAGGGAAAGCCAGGTTCTCACAACGCTTCGCTGACTTTGCTCCTGTTCCTTTTGAAGTTCAGCAACGGCTTTCAAAGCAGCTTCATGCTGTCGAGGTGGATTGAAGAGGATAATGTTTGAGATGAGTGCTGTAAATGATCAGCGTCCTGGAGGCCGGTGAGACTGATCGGGATCAATATTATTTATTGTTTGAAAGTTTCTCCAGTCTTTCTTTTTCTTTCGGTGTAAGACTTTGAATACCTGTATTAGCTATTTTCTCAAGAAGCTCATTCAATTCTTTTTCGTTTGCGCGTCTTTTTATATTGTCCTTATCGTCTACAGTAAGCACTCCTTTATGCTTTAGAAACGGATTTTCAGCCAGCAAAAAATCAGGTCGTGTAATAACCAGGAATAGAAAAACACTGGAAGGAATAACGATCAGTAAAATCGGCAGGTAATTTTCTTGTAACACATGTGGAAACATCAGTATCGCTGAACCTAACCCAAAGAGCCCTCCGCCCAGGTGCGCCTCATGGCCAATATTATCTTTTTTGGATTTGATTCCATAGAGTGTGTACAACGTATACAATAAACCAAATGCCCAACCCGGAATAGAAAGGGGTAAGAATAAAAGTCCGAGTTCCATGCCTGGGAAAAGAGCAATAGATGTGAATACCAATCCACTCACGGCTCCTGATGCGCCCACAGCACTATACCCGGCATGATTTCGGTGAATATAGAGCGCCAGTAAATTTCCTCCAAGCAAACTTCCAAAATAAAGTGCCAGGAAGCGAGGAATGCCGAGGGTCATTTCGAGGGATGAGCTGAAACTGTAAAACGTCAGCATGTTGAAAATAAGGTGCGGCCAGTCGGCATGCAAAAATCCGGAGGTGAATAGTCTTTTATAATCCTTGTGTATCAATATTGCACCGATCTTAAAGGAGTATTGATCCAGGAAACCGTAGTCTTCTATACCTTTATATGAAATGAGAAAGGTAACTATCAATATGCCAAGGCCAGCGATGCTTGTGGTTTCCATGAAGAGATCAGACTAAATAAGTTTGTGTTATAAAATATTTGCTGCTCTAATATTGAGATGATTTTTATTAAAATCAAAATGCATGCACAACTGTGTTATAGATAAATTTGCAATACATTACCCTGGGCGTACCAGAAGTAATAAAACGAGAGTGTAATATAGTAGAAGTCTTTTCATAGCATTGCTATAACAATTCGTTATAAGCCAAATGGCTTGTAACCTTCATTATTACACTCTAAAGTAAGTCTCCTCCCTACTAAAATAACCAACGATTGGAAGAAACTTGCCCTTAGATAAAAATTTACATCGCTTCATTCACTCCTTAATGAGTTAACCGGATTAGTTCGTGCAGCCTTCCACGTTTCGTAACTCACAGTAAAAAGTGTAATGAGTAGTAAGCCAAGCAAGCTTCCTGCAAAAACCAGCGGACTAATAGGTGAGCGATATACAAAAGCTTTCAGCCAATACTCTGCGAGAAAATACGCAACAGGTAATGCAACAACACTGGCGATTACAAAAATCTTAATGAACACCCATACCAACATTCCTACAACCTGCGCTACCTCTGCTCCCATTACTTTTCGAATGCCTACCTCTTTTGTTTTTTGTTCGGCTGTGTAGGATGCCAGACCAAATACACCGAGTATCGTAATGAGTATTGCTAATACTGCAAAGCTTTTTGCCAATGATGTCACTCTGCTTTCTGTTAAATACATGCGGTTAAATTCATCGCTTACAAACCAATAATCAAAACCGACTCCTGGAAAAATTTCTTTCCACTTCTTCTCAATGGATTGGATCTTCTCCTGAAATTTTCCGGCCGGTAATTTTACATAGGCAATGCGATCAATAAAATGAATGCGCGGATTCAGAAACAATGGTTCAATGGCTTGATGCATGGAGCGGAATGGAAAATCTTTTACTATACCAATTACTCTCAACGGACGCGAATCGCGTTGTCGCGTGGCTTGATTAAAATAGGTCTCGGACAAAGTAGAGCCCATAATTTTTTCTATTGGCTGGTTAAGTGCTTTCACTGCGGCTTCATTTAAAATGACTGCACTGGAATCTGACAGATTCGCTACATTAAAATCGCGGCCGGCAATAAATTCCAGGCTATATGTTTTTGGAAAATCAAAATCTACATTCAACTGATTCCACTGCAATGCCTTTTCATCAAACTCTGGAAATTTCACTTCCGCTCCTATGAATCCAAAATAGTTTAAGCGCGGCAAATGGTTGGCCATCGTTACATGCTCGATGTCGGGATCTTGTAACACGGATTCTTTAAAGGCCGCAAATTTATTCTGATCTGCAATGCCCCCATATCGAATCGAAAGCAACTGGCTGCCCTGCTGATTGAGCTTAGACGTTTGCATATATTGCATCTGTCGGATAACGATGAATGTGGAGATAATCAGAATCAGAGAAACAGAATATTGAATAGTCACCAAACTTTTGCGAAAGAACTCTGCTCCTTTACCTTTCACAATTTGACCTTTCAATACCTCGGAGGGTCTGAAGCCAGATAAATAAATAGCCGGGTAACTTCCTGAGATGAGTCCCATGAACACTATAATGAGCAATACGATACCAATCATATAAGGATTAAAAAGCGAAAGGATCGTAAAGGTTTTATGTGCCAACTGATTGAATGGCTGCAGAAAAATAATCACCAGTACAAATGCAATCAGTAATGAACCAATGGTCATGATAAACGATTCATAAAAGAATTGCTTGGCAATTTCTCTGCGCCTGCTTCCAAGCGATTTACGTAATCCAACTTCTCGCGCTCTTCGCGCTGAACGAGCCGTGGCAAGATTCATATAATTAATGCAGGCGATAAGCAATATCAGGATTGCCACCGAACTAAAAATAGCGAGGTACATTCTATCTCCCTGGGTACTATCGTTCTCCCATAAATTCTTTTGATCAAAATGCAAATCCCTTACGTTCGCAAGAAAAGGTGTAATCGTAAATCCTTGGGCTCTTGCTCCTGAATCAGACTGAATCATTTGGTTGGCCAGTGTCTGTAATGTTGTTTGGATTTGTGTTAAGTCTGCACCTGGTTTCAGTACAATATAATTTTCAAAGAACTCGATATTGTTAAACGTTGAGCCTTCCATATAACTGTTGAAATCAGTGACCACTCCCCGAAACGCATTGACGTTGACTAAATACTTCGCCTTGAAATGTGAGTTAGAAGGAAAGTCGCGAAACACACCTGTAATCATTACATCTATCTCCTTACCACTAGTAGCAAAACTATGTTTCACGGTGATCACTTGTCCGATGGGATCATCATCACCAAACAGACGCTTTGCTCCTGCTTCGCTTATCACCATACTGTTTTGGTTCTCAAACATTTTCTCCTGATTTCCTTTGATCAGATCAAATGCAATTATTTTATCAAAACCAGGTTCTGCCCATTTGATTTCTTCCGTGAGAATAATTTTATCTTTCGCTTTGTGATGCAGTGATGTGGGGTAACCAATATAATCCACACGGGTTATGGAGAGTACTTCACTCCTCGTATCTTTTAATTGCCTTGTCCAGAATCCGGGAGATGTAGTGTTCTCAAAAGTTTGGCCTTCCTGATTTTTAAAGGTGAGTCCAATGCGGTAGGTATCTGCGTAGTGTGGATGCATCGTATCATACTGAAGCTCATCACTGACGTAAAGAAAAATAAGTATGGCGCACGCCAGCCCAAGCGCGAGACCGAACATGTTGAGGAAAGCAAGAAGTTTTTGGCGCTGAAAATTACGGAGGGCAATAAGAAGGTAGTTCCGGATCATAATCAGGAAAGGTTGGTTTACTGGAAGAACGAGACTCAACCCCGAAAAGGTTATCACCCAAATGGAATGATTTTATTCAGTTGAGTCGTCTCCTGATATGATGATCCTTGTAACTTAAAAGTTCTGGGTGTTGGCTTCAGAATAGGGCTAAAGCAATTTCGGGTGAATAGAAAATTATTTCACTTTGTAATTAAATCGAAGTAAAGTAGGCTGCTTCCCTTGTGCTTCGTTTGTGATGAGCATATCTCCGTTTTCAAAAAAGCTAATGCCCTCTGCCTTGTTAAATAAAACCGGATCAAGTTCTTCAATATGTTCAATCTTACCATTAAAATCGAAGATGAACAGTAAGTAATCGGATGCAGAAAGCAGGTAAAGTTTTCCGGTAAGGGGATGGATACAAATGGCAGAGATTGCCAGCTTAAGAGAGGGTTCTGCTATCGCTTCATTCTTTTTCATCTTTAACTTCAGACTTACATTATGATCAAGAGCAAATTGCTTGATTGTTTGTACATCGAAATCGAACACAGGTTCTTTGGATAGCGTCTTGGTCTTTAAATCGAAACCATAGATTACGCGCTTGTCTTTTAACTCGGGGGCATTCCCGATTTTTCCTTTACTCGCAATTAAAAGGCGATTGTTATCATGATCATAGCAAAGTCCTTCATTGTTTGGCGCAGGCATGCCCGTCTCATACGACTTTAGTTTAAAATTTTTCGATTGGTAATTTGAAATTTCAAACAAGGTTCCATCACTTCTCAGGATGTATATTGTTTCGTCAACTCTGGTTATCCCTTCATAATCACCATCAATGTTGAAGGTGTATTGATTTTTAATCTTGTTCTTAACAGCATCATAAATAAAGAGAATGCCATTCTCATCCTGAACACATGCAAAAGTGGTAGCGTTAATAGAGGCTAATCCGGAAACCTCTCGCAGTGTATCCGGCAGAATAAGTCGTGTATCTGGTTTTGTCAGATCATATCCTTGTATTTTTTCGAAATGAATCAAGATTGCTCCATAGCTTAGGAAAGCTAAAATCAAAATTAGGAAGAGCGTTGATAAACGGTTCAGCATTGTCCTATTGTCGTCCTAAATTAAAATCCAAAATAGTCATTTGGTATTTGTGATGCAGATGGCAATAGTTCTTATTATTTTAGCGGCCTGAAACGACAGCTATGCAGAACGATCCGGAGTTAAGTGGAAAATACCTGGGCACCATCTCACAAGATTTTGTGAAGGTATCCGATACATTAAAAGAAGCATCTTACCAGATTCGTACTGCTGGCTTTGATTATCCCATTTTTGTAATCTGCAAAGAAGCACAGCCCATCGGACAATTGATGCTGGATCAAAATAACAATGGCACACAGTGGAATTACTTTGCTTCGTTCTTAGATGAATTTGTTCAACGGGAAATTGTGGAAAAAGAAAAACTGGAGGCATTTCACGAAGCTTACAAAAACCCGGATGAGTTTTGCTGCTTGTTTGTGGTTGATCAGACCTTTACAAATTTTGTTTTTATTCCGTATCCGGAAGACTGAGTTATCAGTAAATAGTTAATTGTTAAAGGTGATATACCCCTAACAATTAACTATTAACCATTACCTTATTTTATCTTCTCTGTATTGAGCAACTTCACGCCCAATATACTTTCCAACATCGAAGCCTGACTATTGCCTCCACCACCTGCCATGTACGTAGTAGGTAAAACAATTTTAGACAAAGCTTCAGCCACACCAATCTTAGTGTCTTTCTCAAACTGCGCACGCTCTTGTGGCGTTAAACCTGCGGTAACTAATCGTGTGTTAGCATACGCTTTTGCATCGGCATCCGTCTTCACTCGCTGTGAAGCAAGTATAGCCGTTTGTGCCTCGAGGGCTGCCACTTCTTTTTCCTGCTGGGCTTGCGTGATCGCCTGCGCTTTAATTACCTCTTGCTCCCACTTCGCCTTAGCTGCTGCTGCTTTACCTTGAAGCTCAGTCGTTATCGCATCTTGTTCTGCTTTTTTCGAGTTAGCGATAGCGGTTTGCACTTGCATGTAGGCTTGTTGTTGCACTTTGATCTGATTCTCAACTTCAACATCATAATCGATCGCGTTCAAAGCAAGACCTTGAAGACTAACACCATACACTTTCACAGCAGAAATTTCCTGACGCATGGGTAGATTATTCTTATCCTGAACAATTCTCACGACTGTAACCGTTTTATCGGTGTTCATCAAATCATCGTGCACTTTAATATCTTCCTGCTTGGTGCGGTACACTCCATTGATGGATTGATCTTCAATGAAAGAAAGTAAATCATTTCGTTTCTCTGCTGATGATTCTTTTGAAGACATTAAAGGTCCAGTCATATAGACCGATTTTGTTACCACCTGTCTTATCAATTGTTGCTCCACTGCATTTTGTGAACCAAAGTCAGTATGGAGTTTCAAGATTGCTTTATCATCGGTTGGCATATACCACCGAACCGATCCTGAAATTTCTCCATGACCGCCATCGTTAAAGCGTATCTTAATCGCGTCATCATTGTCTCCACCTTCATCATTCTTTTTACTAAACCAAAATTGGCTTGCCTTTTTATAATGTGTGGCGGTTCCGAAAGCCTGGAACACAGGACCGGCTGTTGTGTAAACCGAAACTTTACCCGTAAAGATACTTTGTATGATAACGATTTCAGAGTTATCAACATTCTCTACGATTTTGCCAGAGAATAAAATAAGAATCAGAATCAGGATACCTGCTCCAATCATGAGTATTCTTCTTGAGTTCATTAATCCTTTTACGTTTTGCAAAGGGTTTTCCATAATATTAAATTGGTTAGTTGTTTGCGTTGTTCAATAAATTATCAGCTTCTTCTTTCAGTTGTTCTGCTGATTTGAAATGTTGGTCTACTTCATTTTGAATGTCCTTTACTTCCCTGACCTTTTCTTTCGCCTGGGAAACTTTTGACGCTAAGGAAGCGTCATCATCCGTCTTTTGTTCAGCAACCATTTCTTCCTTTCGGAAAGAAGGAAACAATGGTTTTCCAACCATCAACGGATAAAAGAATTCGGTAATCGACATCAATACGATAAAGGCCAGAACAATAAATTCAAGAATCATCCACATAGCATTAGGGATTAAATTAAGAGAATAAAGAAACGAAAAATTAAGGAAGGGGAGAAAATGAGAGTCTACATATACCTTTCGGCTGAACCATTTTTACGGACATTAAACCACGTAATGCTTAGCAGGTAACCGCCAACTGACCATCTAAGCCATTTACTTTTAAAATATTTTAGTTCTTTAGTAACAGACGCAACGGTGTATCAAAAATATAGTTAACCAAAAGTGAAACCATTTTTAAAAACTGGTTTATTCTGGAAAAAAAGCAACTGATTTAAAAGATAATCAGCTTCATCCTGAGAACGCTTAGCTATAGCGAATGTGTTTAGGGCAACTGTGCTTCACAACTTCTGCGTCAATGTACTGGTAAGTGTATTTGCGGGCGGGGCAACTTTGGTCGCTCTTTATCATTTACAACTATTGGCCGGTTCAAGTCTAGGGGGAGGGAGCAGCTCTTCTTGCTGAGCTTGGGTTTGTGCGGTGGAATGGCGTGGCTTTGCAAGAAGTGCTGCGGGAGCGCGGCACACTTCTTAGTTGTGCGAACTTGCAGCCTTCAGATTTCTTTCCGCAGGAGCAAACTTTGTAGTTGCAGGAGTGAGAATCCTTTTCGCAGCCGCGAACTTCGTATCCGAAGGAGCTTACATTCTTTCAGCAGTCACGAGTTTCTTGTCGGCAGTCGCTGGTTTTCTTTTTCGCAGTCGTGGGTTTCGTGTTTTCAGTCCACTTAATTCTTTTCTCAGCTGCTCCAATTCTAAATGGAGTTGCTTTATTTCCACTTGCAGGCCCAAATTCCCTGTTTTTTAGTCCTTTGTCCCCGCCTGTTCAGTCAAGAGCGTCAGTCATTAGTCCGTCTTTCGCATTCTCCCCGTAGCCATTTTAAAATAGAACAGGGAGAACATTTGTCCCCCCTGTCCACTACCTCGGTCTGTGGGCTCCGGCTCTAGTCTCCTTTAATGGCTTTAAATTCCAGTCCGCTTATTTGTTTGTATTGTGGGCTTGATGCTCCAAAGAGCGACTTTACATATTGCTTTACGTCCCGGGCAATGTCAATCAGTCCGATGTCGTCCGAGTACATCACTTTGTCACGAGCTATGCGAGCGTTGCTTAATGCTGTGGTTGCATTTATTACGGCTGTGTTTTTTGCTTTCAAGTCAGCGAGCAAAGTATTTAGCGTTGCGACCTTTAACTCATTCTCATTTGGAAGGTATTTCGCTTCCGCTGTTAATGTTTGAATGAGTTGGGCGAAGTTGTCCATCAACTTGTCGTAACTCTGTTGAGAGGTGGAAGCTGTTTTTACAGGGGCAACTGCAACACCTACTGCTGTGGGTTCGGGTCCTTTAATTGCCTTTGCTCTCTTTCCCTGAATTTTGCCATTCGTGGTTTTAGCATCATCAACTGTTTGCGATGTTGCATCGGTGGATGCTAATGCGTTAATGATTTTTGTTGCTAACGGCTTGAGTGGTTTGAAAGCAACTTCACGAGCATTGGTTGCATTGTCGTAAGCTGTTTTTGCAACTTTAACTGCTTGCAACGCTGCGTTTGCATTTGTTAGTAACGTGCTTAATCCTGGAAGTTTGATTGAAACTTTAGAAGGATTGTAGGTTGCCCCGTAGCCTGTGCAAAAGCTGATGAGGTCTTCGAAGTTTGCCACGCCTTTGGCGTGGCCGGTTTCTGATGTTGATGCCATGATGGTAACTGGTTTATAATTGGTGAAACATGATACTGTTTCCGCTAACGGATTTACAAAGTGTGGCGAAAGGAGTTTTACCTATTAGTATGCTACAACGAGTTTATCTGATAACGGAATAACTAGAACGAAAATAACATTGCAGGAGTACTTACGCAAGTGAAAAGGTCAGAGATATTTATCTGTAATTCTATTTGGAGATTCTTGCTCCAATATATTCTATTGAATTAAACCTTACTGGTTAAAGCAATTGGCTTTATCAATTTGTCCTCAATTCTATTCAAGGTAAAATTAAGGCCCTTCGTTGCTTCTAGAAATGAAGCGTCAGAGTTCTCAAAGGACGCAAAAACCAAGACCTGTTGATCTTTGAACTGTGAAAGTTCTGTAAGAAAGGATTTGAAATTGCCTATCGCCATGTCTTGTTGTTTGGGCTCATCAAATATCAAAAGCATTGGATGATTTGTTTGATATGTTACTGATGTTTTAAAAATAGCAGTGTAATATGACCATAAGCAACGGATGAAATCACTTGCGGATGAATCAAATTTTATATTGTAGAAGAGTTGCTCACCAATCATTTTTTGTGCTACCGGTAAATAGCTCTCATTCGAAATTTTAATTGCCTCAAATGGTTTACTCTGATAATTGAATTTTTTTAGCATCTCAATAAAATTCTCTTGCAACGAAGAGATTTTTTTTCTGTCTTGTGACGAAAAGAAGTCCCTTGGCAAGTTCTTTTCTCGTGACAAAATTCCTTCTAATTCTTTTGACAGCCCTTTTAATTCTTCAAGCAGTTGCGCAAAATCCTCAAGCAATTTGCTAAAGAACTCTACTCTCTTCTTTAGATTGAGGCGTTTTTCAATCTCTAGCACGGAAGGAAGTCTTTCATCTTGCACTAATTCCTTTTTTGTATCCCTGATTTCTTGTCGTGTTTCTGAAAGTTGTGCTAGATAAGTAGCTAATTTATTTTCTTTTTCTTTGATAATCCTTTCCTGTCCTTCAACATAGACCTCAATCATTTTTTGCTGCGCTTCAAGAAATGAAACATTATCTTCAATACGCATTGGCGTTTGCTTGATCTCACTAGGAAGTAAAGAGTCCTTTATTGGTTGATGGCAAGTTGGGCAACTATCTGATGCGGTTTCTGCGGGTAATTCAAAGCCTAAGCTTTTTACCTTTAATGCGCCCTTATTTTTTCTTAAATCCTCTTTTACTGCCTCAAGTTGTCTTCCGTATTGTTTTAACTTCTCGCTGTCGTAGTTGAGTTCAGGAGATAACATTTCATAATTGAGAGATAGCTGATTTAACTTGTCGTTGAGTTTCTTCAACGCATCTTCATTCTTGGTAATGTTGTTTCCAACGGTAGTTGTCTGTTGTTTTTCAAGTTGTATTAATTCTTCCTTTTGTTGTTCATTGAAATCTGAAATTGTGAGTTCCTTTTCATCTTTTATAATGGCTATGTAGATATTATTGAAACTGTTTATTATACCAATATTCTGGTCAAGTCCCCTCAATGTTCCACCACTTTTTTCAGCCAACCTATTGAATGAGATGAATAAATTCTGCCACTTACTTATAAGTTGTTGCTTGGCAGAAGTGACTTGTTGTTTTCGTTTTTCATTTTCAAAAACATCCATACTTAAAAGAAATTCCACAACGAGACTCTCCGTGTTTCGCATAGCATAATACGGAAGTGTTGCAAAAAAATCTGACCAACCCGTTTTTTGCTCCACTATAAAAGCAGGTGCAATTTGTTGCAAATACAGATGTGATGTTTCTCCCTTGGTTGTGATGACCTCAGGCAAGTTCCAGCTTAAAAATTCGGAGAGAAAAACATGAAAACCGTAAATATTATCCGAAGCTCCTCCCTTGTCGTGAATATACATGGGGCGACTCGGTAGCATTTCATTCTTGCTAGTAATCAACGCACCAGAAAAGACATCAACCAATTGGGCTTTTCTAGTCTCGCTAGTGATGCTTCTTTTTATTGTTATTATCTCTTTATTTTCAATTTCAAGATAGACAAACGATTGATTAATGGGGTGTAATTTTCCATCAGGAAATTCTACTTGGTCCTTCAATGCAGATTGCATCGTCTTTTCATTTTTACCACCAAGTAATTCTTCAAAACCTAAACCATACAGGATAGATTGAAACAAACTCGATTTACCTGTACTGTTGTCACCACGAATAATATTCAGTCCATTGGTGAATTCATATTCTGCACCAAACAAACCACTTGTGGTATTTACTTCTAACTTAATTGCTCTGATTTTCAACATAAAACAGATTCCATTTTTGTGTCATTGCTGTAATACGATTGTCGGTAATCTGATTTTTCCCAATGAAAGTGAGAAAGGATTTTTCAATATTGAATAATTGAGGGTCCGCTTTTATCATTTCAAAAAACTTATTTCCTTTTTCCGTCAACTTATAATTTTTACCATGAACAATTTCGCAGATATTTTCTGCCACTGAAAGTTGTAACGCTCTATTAAGGGCAGGTTCAATTCCCCAAACTGAAAAGTCGGACTTAAAATTACTGGTAACATAGTCCCGAAGTTCGTTCATGTTTCTTTCTGAAGCTAAGGCCCAAGAAAATAAATGCAACTTTAGAAGGTTTGAAGTTTCAGCTCTGCAGCAATACTTAAGAATTATTACAATCAAGGCTATCTTATACATTGGTCTGTACTCCGCTGGAAGCGGGATAGGTCTTTTCGTAAAGGATAACTTCTTTATTAATAGATCTTCCATTATTCAAAACTTATAGGACAACGTAAAATCCAGTCAGCCATTACTCTATACGTTAAACGGTCAATCATTGCCTCATCTAGAAATTCAAATGACAACTTTATTTTTACTCTTAATTCCGCTTCGATCTCATCATATAGTTGGTTGTTATCTCCGTTAGCTACAGCGCACTTCTCTTCAATTCTTTTTTCAAATTGATCAACTACTTTTTGAAACTTTTCATATTGATCTTGATATTTTTCCGCCCACTTTCTAATCATGGCATCACCATTTAAAAAGTCACTTACTGATTTTTGAGTTAGTTTATTTACTCTATCATCGAAGTTCGTAGCTTTATCTGGGATTCGCTGTCCGTGTTTTTTTATTGCATTATCGACCAACGAAATTTCTTTTGACTTCCAATCAGCTATTTCTTCGGGCGATTTCTTTTGAGGAGCTTCAATATCAAGTTTTTCTTGTCTGAAATTTAAAACAATTGGTATTTCTGCCGAAAAGAATTCTATGTCATGTACCAAAACATCAAAGTCGTCTGCAAGTATTTCAAGCTTCATGTTCCTGAACTCCTCTGCTTTCTCTCTGCAGTGTCTTACAAGTTCTTTATTGCTGTAACCTGGCGTTACAAAAATCCATTTGCAAACTTTGATGGTGCCGAGGTATGCTTTCAGCTCCTTTTGGTTTAGAGTTATTTTGTTTAAGTCTTTTGTGATCTTGTCCCGCTGTGCATCATAGAGCTTGGATGGATCGTATTCCATATCAGGGCAATAACATTGAAATAAAATGCCAGTCCGTGTGTATCCCTCTATCCCTAAGTCACCTTTGAATGTTGCAGGCATTTCTTGATAGCCATCTGCGTCATGTTTCTTTTTGAAACACTGTTGGCAAAAGTCTTCCCAGCTGTTTCCGTTAAATACTCCATATGCTGTTTTAAACATAATAGGCCGGTTTATTTTTAAAAATAGTCAAAATATGTGATTGGAACTCGCTGAGGGAAGGAGTTTGATACTCCAGCGGGTTGGGTAGAGTTGCAGTCAACTATTCTATTCTAATTTTATTTCAGTTTTTCTACTTGAAGGTCTACTACCGTTTGTAAGATTCTAATTAATGGCTCCAGTAATAGTCGTTGGTGTTCTTCAAAATGTTTCTCACCATGCTGCATGTTACATCTAACATTATAAATCGTACTCAGCGCAGCTTGGGCTTTAACATCGTCATTGTTACTCTCTAAGTTGTTCATTAATTGAACATCATAATCTCTTTGTCCAATTCCATCAGCAAGATTGATACTAAAAATATCTTGCTTAATTAAATCAGCAATTGTCTGCAAATCACTGAAGTTGTTACGATCTTTTAGGCTTTTAACTATGTCCACCGATGTATTAAATTCTACTACTAACGAAGTAGCCCTGTCAAAGTCCGAATACCTCGTCTTTGTTAACCTATTGTCGCTTTTAAGTTGACCAAATGATTCATTATAGAGGCGGTTGTATAAGGTGTAAAGAGCCGTATACTTTTCAAAAAGATTTTCCAATTTATTGCCGCTAGCTAAGGAAATTCTCTTAGTGCAAGTTTCAATGAAGGCTATAGTGTCTTGATTCATCTTTCTTAATTGTATGAAACAAGATAGCATAGTAAATTAGCACAAGCAAGGGATTTGGCTCTTGTCGGACTTGGGATGTGGGTGGGTTTGCGCGGCTTCGGCAAGTGCCAAAAGCGTTGGGGAGGAGAATCTCAATTAAAGTTGCTGTGGGCGGGCGTTAGATGCAGATAATAATATACCCTTATTGGTATTACCCAAGATAACAGATGATGTATTAGACGGATTTATCTGGTGGTTTTCGAAGAATGAGATTAGTTTGAAGTAGATATACCTATTATTATTTCGTACCAAGTCATTTTAATTCAATCTTCCACATTGCAATTCCATCATCTCCGATAACAATATAACTTGGTAATGTTTCATAATGAAGACCATAGAAATTCTCTTTACTAGCAGCAGGGCCACCGCTTGCTACAATGAATGATAATTTGTGTTCATTATTTATCCCCTCCATAACCATATACATCAATCCCTGTTTTGAAGTTAAGCTGCCCTTAACGACAGCACTTTCTTGAGAAGGGTAAGCGACTATAGGTTTTTTCCATTCTCCTGTTTTTGGCCAAAATTTTACTAATTTATTCTGAGCATCAATTTCATATTCAAAGTTGTCCTCTAAAACTTTTTCCTTATCTGGCGGCTTAACGTTTTCTTGTTGAGAAGGCTTAATTTTCTCAATGTTAGATGCTTTTTTCTCCTTTAATAAAAGGTCTTTATATTCATTAAAAGCTAATTCTTGTCTTTTCATGCCATCAAGAAATTCATTTCTTGATGAATCATCTGACTTCTTAGATTCAAGTCTTATTACCTTTTCTAATGCAGAAGTTTTATAAAATGAAATAGCCCCCACGATTAAACTCAACACAAATAAAGCTCCACCACCATAATAGCCAACATTTTTCCAAAACTGTAATGTGTCATGTAACTGTTCCATCCTATCGCTCATTGGTTTGTATATAACTGTACTTCTATTCGATAGAGGTAGAAAGATAAATAAAAACCAGTAGATAGAAGCCAGTAAAAATATCAATATCATGGCTCACAACGGGTTATAATGGGCTTGTCCCAAGTCGTATAAAGTTGCCGACCAGACGAAGAGCCTGAACTTTAAACCCCGAACTCGGTTACAAGGAAGTTTTGGGCCATATTAACGGACAGAAAAGCATAGGACTTACTGAATATTTTGATTTTAGCATTTTTAACCACATATTCGCAACTATAACAATTGTAAACATGAAACATTTAGCACGCATTTTATCTCTTTTAATACTCGTTAGCGCAGGTTTGTTCTTCGCCAGCTGTGGTGGTGGTGACCCTAATCCTACTTCGGAAGAAGAAACGCAATTGAATAAGTTCAAAGGTGAGTGGAACATGACTGGTGTTTCGTACGATGGGGTTAGTAAGATAACTGACTATGTTGGAATCAAAGTAACTTTTACAGGGACATTTCAGGCGGGTGGCCATTATAATTATACCAGCTCTCTAACTGGATGGCCTGATGTAAGCGCATGGAAAAGAGATTCTGAATGGAAATTTAAGGTTGTTGGCACTTCGATTACAAGATTAGATGACGATCCGGATGTGGATATCGCCTATGAATTCTCAAACGGTGGAAACAC
>JBDTTT010000107.1:0-19393 GCA_039930485.1 Chryseolinea sp. | reverse complement strand
AGTGAGTCACGCCACCAGTTCTACACACGATTAACCATTAACTGATAACTGTTAACCGATTACTGATAACCGACTATGCCATTACCTCGTTGAGATTATTTTTATTGGTATCAAGGTAATTCCAAACTAAACTGCTTGCTCCGATAATAGGGGCTGCCTGGTTTTGCAATCCAGATGGAAGAACTTTTATCTTTCCACGGAACAATGGCATCAGGTTCGCTTCCATGTGTTTGATGGTCGGTTTGAAAATCAAATCACCCGCAAGGGATAATCCGCCAAATAAGAAGATGGCTTCCGGATCAGTATGCACAACCGTTTCTGCCAACTTCATTCCTAATATTCTTCCTGTGTATTCAAATGCAGCAAGCGCAACAACATCACCACGTACAGCTGATTCGGTAATCATCTTTGTAGTAAGGTTATCAAAACTTATTCCGCGGAGTTCGCTGTCTTCTAAATGATCTGCTAATAATTTGTAAACCGTGCGTTTGATACCGGTTGCCGAAACATACGTCTCTAAACAACCACGCTTACCGCAATTACAAAAACGACCTGCAGGATTTACAGAAGTATGTCCTACTTCACCAGCAATTCCATGTTTACCATTGAGTAATTGTCCGTTGGCAACAAAGCCACTTCCTAAACCAGTACCTAAGGTAATTACGACAAAATCTTTCATTCCTTTTGCAGCACCATATACCATCTCTCCAACAGCAGCAGCGTTGGCATCATTGGTTACAATGGCAGGAAGATCAAACTCTTCTTTAAACATATCGGCCAACGGAATAATGCCTTTCCATTTTAAATTCGTTGCGCGCTCAATGGTTCCTTTGTAATAGTTACCGTTTGCTGCGCCCACTCCAACGCCTATAATTTTATTATCACCCGGAACCGCTTTTATGGCAACACGCAAAGCTTCTGCTAATCCATCAAAGAAATCTTTAAACTCTTCGTACTGTGTTGTTGAAATGCTGCCATGATACAACACATTTCCTTCTCTATCGACAATACCGTATTTGGTGTTGGTGCCACCAATGTCAATGCCGATTGTTAATTCCTTCGCCATGATATACTGATTAACTGTTAATTAGATGGATAGAATTTTTGAGATACGTATCGACTCGCTGTCGATTTCATGATGTTTGCTCATGACGTCATCAAAACTGTTGAAGACAATCTTTTGATTGCGAATGCCGACCATAACATCTTTGTTGCCTGCCATTAAACCTTCAACAGCACCCACACCCATTTTGCTGGCGAGAACGCGATCGAAATAGGTTGGCGAACCACCTCGTTGAAGGTGACCGAGCACAGTAACTTTAATATCGAAGTAGGTTGAGCGTTCAGCAACCAGTTTGGCCAATGCATTCGCATCACCAATCTTAGAACCTTCCGCCACCACTACTAAACTTGATTTCTTATTGGTATCTCCACCTTCTGTTAAACGACTGTACAATTCGTCAAAGGATGAAGTTTCTTCCGGGATAATCATCGCTACAGCACCACCGGCTAGTCCAGCGTTGATGGCAATGTATCCGGAATTACGTCCCATTACTTCAATGAAGAACAGGCGATTATGTGATAATGCAGTGTCGCGAATTTTATCGATGGCTTCTACTGCTGTATTCGTTGCTGTGTCGTATCCAATAGTAAAATCAGTTCCGGATAAATCGTTGTCAATGGTACCCGGAATACAAATGCACGGAACTTGAAATTGTTCATAGAGTTTGTGAAGACCAGTGAAACTTCCATCACCACCAATGCCAATCAAGGCAGTGATACCTTCCTTCTTTAAATTATTGTAGGCAATCTGTCTTCCTTCTGGTGTGCGGAATTCTTTGCTGCGTGCAGTCTTTAGAATAGTACCGCCACGTTGAATGATGTTACCTACTGAGCGTGGTCCGAGTTTCACGATATCACCTTCGATCATACCTTCATAGCCACGCATAATACCCGCACAATCAATCTTATAATAGGCACAAGCACGCACGACTGCACGGATGGCAGCATTCATTCCCGGAGCATCTCCACCCGATGTGAAGACCCCAACTTTCGAAATTTTATTCTCCATTCAGTTTAAAAATCCAACAAAAATAACGGACGGCTTGTACTTTGCAATTAACTATTGCATCAATTAAACTTCAAACGTTTGAAATAATTGATTAAGCCGTTTGTGGATGAG
This sequence comes from Chryseolinea sp., assembly GCA_039930485.1. Classification (GTDB taxonomy): domain Bacteria; phylum Bacteroidota; class Bacteroidia; order Cytophagales; family Cyclobacteriaceae; genus Chryseolinea. The sequence continues at coordinate 17,211 of JBDTTT010000107.1, read as the reverse complement.
TCGTGCGATGTGATTTCTTCCGAAGATCGTAATTCGGGGAGGATTTTCTTGGCGAGCACTTTGCCTAATTCAACGCCCCACTGATCAAAACTGTAAACGTTCCAGATGACACCCTGAACAAAGATTTTATGTTCATACAGGGCAATCAGACTACCCAATGTGCGCGGAGTAAGTTGTTTGAACATGATACTGTTACTCGGTTTGTTACCTTCAAACACACGGAAAGGCGTATGAGTTTCAATTGAATCTTTAGTCATTCCGGCTTTCGTTAGTTCAGCAATTACTTCATCTTCTGTCTTGCCTTGCATTAACGCTTCAGTCTGTGCGAAGAAGTTGGAGAGAAGTTTTGCGTGATGATCCGTTAGTGGATTCTGACTGATGGCCGGTGCAATAAAATCGCACGGTGTTAACTTAGTACCTTGATGGATAAGCTGATAGAATGCGTGTTGTCCATTGGTTCCGGGTTCGCCCCAGATGATTGGTCCGGTTTGATAGGTTACCGGATCACCGTTGCGATCAACAGACTTGCCATTGCTCTCCATATTACCTTGTTGGAAGTAAGCAGCGAAGCGATGGAGATATTGATCATATGGCAGAATAGCTTCTGATGCGGCACCAAAAAAGTTATTATACCAAACACCAAGTAAAGCTAAGATGACCGGAATGTTTTTTTCGAATGGTTCATTTTTGAAATGGTTGTCCATGGCATGCGCGCCATCGAGTAGCTTTTCAAAATTTTCGAAGCCGATGGTGCAAGCGATTGATAAACCGATTGATGACCAGAGTGAATAACGACCACCAACCCAATCCCAAAAAACGAACATGTTTTCAGGAGCAATACCGAAAGCGGTTACTTCTTTTTGATTGGTAGATACGGCAACAAAATGTTTTGCCACTTCACCTTTGCCACCTGTTTTTTCCAAGAACCATGCGCGAGCCGATTCAGCATTCGTCATCGTCTCTTGCGTAGTAAATGTTTTAGACGCGATGATGAAAAGTGTTGTCTCTGGATTGAGATGCTTAACGGTTTCAGCGATGTGCGTTCCGTCTACATTGGATACAAAGTGTGGTGTGATGTTTTTCCAATAGGGTTTCAAAGCTTCTGTAACCATATAAGGACCAAGATCAGAACCACCAATACCAATGTTGACAATATCGGTTATGGCTTTACCACTATATCCTTTCCATGCACCACTTAAAACATTCGTGGTGAACTGCTTCATTTGCTGAAGCACTTTGTTCACCTCTGGCATTACATCTTCACCATCGGCAAGCATGGGAGTGTTTGACCTGTTGCGCAGTGCTACGTGAAGTACCGAGCGATTTTCAGTGTGATTAATTTTATCACCTCTGAACATAGCAGCGATAGCATCTTTTAATTCCACTTCATCTGCAAGAGCGATGAGGTCTTTTATGGTTTCCTCAATGATTAGGTTTTTTGAATAGTCAACGAGAATATCTTCAAAGTTTGCATGTAGTTTTTCAAAGCGATTCTCATCTTCTGCAAATAATTCACGCATGTGCGTGGCTTGCATGGAAAGAAAATGCACTTCTAATTTCTGCCAGGCAGAGGTTTCAGTCGGATTGTGGTTGGGTAGCATAAATCTAATTTAGAGTTGCGAAGATAAAGTGGTTTCCGGATTGAAAAAATAATCTTTGGGCACTTGATTCAGAGGGAGACAAATTACAATTGAAATTCCACGCTCCATTCGACACAAAATTTACATATCAGATCAGTGAATTTGATTACTTTCGTAGTAGTGATCGTATAAAACGATCAGATCGATTGTTGTTTTATGACCCTACGACCCTCTTACCTTCTCTGTCTTTCCATTTTTTTAATTCTGCTTCATTGCGTTACCGAGGTTTCCGCTCAGAAGATTTACTATTCTGAAAATGGAGTGGTTAAGAGAGCTAATCTGGATGGAACGGGTATTCAAACTGTAGTAGCATCTGGCGGAACTTACATTGCCTATGATGCCGACAATGATTATTTGTTCTACTCCAATACACAAGAGATTTACCGCGCAGCAGGTGATGGAACCGGAGCAGTTCAGATTGGTGACTTTGGTGCGATGGCCGGGTACACCAACATGGATGTCTTTCCAGGCAACGAGCAAATTTTCTATACAGGCGTTAGTGATGATATGAATGATTTGTGGGTTGGTAGTTATTGGGATGCGATCACCGATTCACAAACCCCGATAACACCTTCAGGAGATTCAAATGATGAATACAATGACCTTGCGTATAATGAACAGGAGGACTTTATCTATTTTTCAGACAATAGCGGAAATGGACCTATTTACCAGACCGATGTTTCCGGTTCTTTTTTTAACCCGGTTGTGGGATCAGAGGCATACGGACCCCTTGGAATTGATTATATCAATAATACGATGTATTGGCTTCGGGTTTTTGGTGGTTTCAATTTCGAAATAAGGCTACTGAATCTCAACACATTTGCTGCATCCTCACTCATAAGGTCAAACGGTACTAACGAAATCGTCAGCATCGATGTCTATCCGAAAATGAATTATGTTTTCTATGCTGAATCGAATGGTATTTTTCGCATGGCACTCGATGGAACGGGACGGACACAAATTATTTCGGGCTCGAACATACGCGACATAGCCGTTGCACCGGATGTTGTATATCCATTCAACACCGCACTTAATCCACTTGACAACGCAGTGAATGCTCCTGCACTCTCTTCGCCTGTTTCGATAACCTTCAGTGAATCGATGAAGAAGTCGACAACAACAGGAACGGCAACGGAAACCTCCATTCGTTTTTTTTCGAATCCTGGAAACGTCCCATTGGGAACAGCCCTGGATCGTTCATCAGTCAATATTTCGGTTTCGGGCAGCACGGCTACGATCACACCACCTGTTCCGTTTGCTTATGGTACCAACTATTATATTCTGGTCGGCAGCAAAGTATTCTCTGATTTATCCAATAATGATTTTAGCGGATTCGGTTCGGCTACAACGTGGAACTTCACTACAGAAGAAGATCAATCGCAATACTTTTCCCGTCAAAGCGGAAATTATAGTGACCCCAATAGCTGGACACACAGTCCTACTCATTCGGGCGCTCCAGCTACAGAACCACCGGGAGGAACCGGTACAGATGCAATTATTGGTGGAGGTCATACTTTAACAATGACATCTGATATTGGAATCATTGCAGCCTCCTCGGGTTTAACGATAGAGGCAGGAGCAACGCTAAATGCTGCTGGTTTTGACATGACGATTGCAGGTAGTCTTACTATTGCAGGTTCGTTGCTTAACCCCGGAACGATTACTTCTACCTTTGGTGGTATGAACATTTTCAATACTTCCGGAACATTACTTGTGGTGCAAGGAATTGTTTTGGATGATTTTTTAGGTGGGGAAATGGTTCTGCATTGTGATATTGTAACCTTAAATGGAATTACAACACTATCGGGAGGCACACTGAATCAAAATGGATTTAATGTATGTGATGCCACTTCTGCACCGCCTGTTACCCCTGTATTCTCGAACAAGAAAAGCACAAGCGTTACTTTATCATGGACGAAGATAGCTCCGGAAGATGCATTCATTGTGGCTCGTCAAGGATCAACAGCTTTTAAGCCGACTATTACTTCTCTTTATAATGCCAATGCTGTATTTGGTTCTGGTGCTGCAGTAGGAGCGGGCAACTTTGTTGTGTACAAAGGACCAGCAACTACAGTCGATATCACAGGTCTCGCAGCAAATACAAGCTACGAGTTTGATATGTATTCCTACAGCACCATTGTAGGCGGATGCTATGACATTAATAATTATCAATTCACTTCGCTTACCTCGTGTGGAGTAATGGCGCCTCCTGCTAATCCGGTGAATGCTTCTTACTGTGCAGGAGATACTAAGCCAGCAATAAATGTAAACAGCCCTGGCTCGGGCAGAACAATTAAATGGTATGACGCAGCAACAGGCGGCAACTTGGTTCCCGGAGATGGTACCGGTGGAGATGGAAGAGGAGGAGTGTTTATTCCAACCGCTGCATCGGGAACATTTTATGCGGAAATCAATGACGGAACCACTCAATGTAATAGTGATACTCGCACAGCCGTTACGCTCACATTAAATCCAATTGTTACACCCGGCACAGCTACAGGTACTCAGATGGTTTGCGTGGGAGACGACCCAACAGTAATTTCCGGAGGAACAGCAACAGGTGGTGATGGAACTTATACGTATCAATGGGAATCTGCAACAGCTTCCACCACTGGTCCATATACCGACATTTTTGGAGCAACGCTAGTAAACTATGATCCGCCTGCAGGCATTGCATTAACAACACACTTTCGCTTACGCGTAACTTCAGCAACCTGTACATCTCAGACAGGAAATTTTATTACAGTTACCATTGGTTCACCTACAGATGTTACAGGTTTGTCAAACACTCCTGGCGATGCGCAGATTACACTCAACTGGACTAATCCGGCTTCTTGTTTCGATGAAGTTTTAATAATTGCCAAACAAGGCGGTGTGCCTTTGTCTACTCCAACGGGTGATGGAACTGCGTTTACAGCAAGTGCTGTTTTTGGGAATGGAACAGCAGTAGTGCCTGGTGAGTTTGTGGTCTATAAAGGAACTGGAACAACTGTTGCGGTTACAGGCCTTACCAATAGCATTTCATATTCATTCAAGGTATTTGTCCGCAAAGGAATTGCATGGTCAACAGGCGCGACAACTTCAGGAACAGGTATACCGACACCACCGATAATAACATTTACTCCGACAAACGGAGCAACGAATGTTTTAGTAACGACCAATATTACCATTGCATTTAATGAACCTGTTCGGAACATCAATAACTCAGCGATAGACAATAGCAATGCAGCTTCGTTGATTACACTAAAGCTAAATAACGCTGCAGGTGCGGACATTCCGTTCACAGCAACAATTAATGGCACCAAGGATTTAATTACGATTGATCCTACATCTACCCTTTTACCATCACAACTTTGTTATGTCAGTATTGCACCGGTAGAAGACAGCAACAATAATGCATCTACTGCTTCTAATATTACTTTCACTACTCAGGCCGGACCATCGATCACGAACGTCACACCTTTAAGTGCATGTGTTGGACAAAACGTAACGATAACCGGAACAAATTTCGGAACGGCTTTACCAGTGGTATCTGTAAATGGTGTGAACATTCCGGTTACAGCACATACTACTATATCCATTACGTGTGTCCCTTCCCTTGCTGTGAGTGGTGTGGTAACAGTAACAAATACAGACTTATCGCTCAGCGCAGTTTCATCTTCAACATTAACAGTGTCAGCGTTACCAAACATATTTTCAGTTAATGGTGGTGGTGCATATTGTGTTGGTGGTAATGGAGTGACCATTGGTTTATCCAATTCTCAATCGGGTGTGGAGTATGAAGTTTATCTGGGTGCCTCGACTACAAATGTGAAGACGACACCGGGAGGAGGAGCTTTTAATTTCACAGGATTCTTTACAACAGCTGGAACGTATACGGTGAAAGCAAAGAACGCGGGTAACTGTTCAGCAGACATGTCAGGCTCTGCCATTGTACAGGTAAATGATATCCCATCGGGCACAGGATCAATTGGAAGTTCAACGACAACGATATGCCAGGATGAATCTGTTAACCTTACAGCTCTTGGATTCCAAAATGCACTGACATATGTATGGACATTGCCAGCAGGATTAAGTACAGCATCATCTACATCAGCAAATACAATCAGTGTGAAGGGAGATGCCGCACCAGGAGGTAAAGTAATTGTTGCTGCACGAAATGATTGTGGATTAAGTAGCGAGGCCACTACATTCATAACGGTTAATCCTTTGCCTGTTGTCTCAATACAAGCACCACCTGAAGAGGAACAAATTATTGATGATCTTCTTTCTTTTACATCTTCTGTTGACATTGCTGTGTCGTCTTACGCATGGAATTTTGGTGATGGCGGATCGGCCTCAGATCCTGATGCACAACACACCTATTCTGCTGAAGGACAATTCACTGTTACCTTAGTTGTAAAGACAGCGGCAGGATGCGAAGGTGATGCTGATGCGACTCTCAATATCTCCAAGTTCCCAAAACTATCATCAGCCGCCATAAAGAATGTTGTTACCGCTAATGAAGATGGAAAGAATGATAAACTAATTGTGGAGGATATTGAACGCTTCCCGGATAATACGATTTCGGTTCTTGATCGATGGGGAGTTGAAGTGTTTTCTGATAAAGGCTATGCTAATAATTGGGATTTTAAAAAAGGAGGAAATTATTTACCAGCAGGAAGTTATATCTGCATCGTGAAGTTAAATGAATCAGGAACGGTTATTACACGAACCATAACGTTGATTAGAAAATGATGAAACTCTACTTAAAAACATTTTTGATCAGCATTTTATTTACGGCATCCGTTGCAGAAATGTTTGCTCAGGATGTTCCGCTGTTTACGCAGAAGCTTACGAATTCATTTTTATATAATCCATCCGTAGCGGGTAATGGAATGGGTTCAATTACATTTTCACATCGTCAGAACTGGTCGAGTGTTTCGGGAGCACCCGTAACCAATTTCCTGAGCTTCCATACTCCTTTTGCGAAAGATCGATTTGGCGCGGGAGTTAATGTGTTTCAGGAAAGGGTGGGAGTGTATGAAACGGTTTCTGCGCTGGCTGCTTTTGCATACCATATTAAGATCACGGATACCAGATCACTTTCTTTCGGAGTTGGTGGAGAGTATTCTTATTTTAAAATTAATACCGCGCAGGTTGATGTTGTTGATGAAGGAGACGAGTTGATTTATCGTAACACATCCCCAGGCCAGGCCGACTTTTCATTTGGTATTACCTACAAATCAAAATTCTTTACAGCAGGTGTTGCGGCTAACCGATTGACAAACTTGACGCGTGGATTTAGCGATACACCTTCTCAGTTTCCCGGATTTTATTCTGCTTTTGTAAACGGTACTATCGCTTTGCGACAAGACAAAGATCTTCTGGAACCGATGATTACGTATCGTGGATATTTAAATGGAGAAAGTCAGTTCGATGCGGGACTTTATTACACGATGAATAATTTCCTGATCCTGGGTGGATCATACCGTACAGGCGGGACAGTGAGTACGACTTTAGGCGTTCGCATTCTTGATAAGTTTCTGATTGGTTATACAAGGGATATTAATGCTGCCAGCTATGGAGCAAAGTTGGGATCATCGAATGAGATTACATTGCGTTTTGATTTTAATAGCCAGAAGTATTATTCGAACTACCGCAATTCGAAGAAGATTAATACGCAGGCACTTGCTCTTAGAAGAAAGACATTATCGAAGTATTCTGCGAAGGGTTCCCCGTATAAAAAGAGTAACCGATATAAGAGTTCGATAAGACGAAACTATCAGAAGTCGCCCAACTACAGGCTCGACAGCAGTAAGAAATTGCAGACTATTAAAGTAAGAAAGCAAGGCGGTAGCTATAAGAAGAAGTATTCAAATTCAAAACGAAGAAGGAGGTAGGTTGCTTGTAAGTTGGTTACGTGTTCACAAGCATAGTTGGTTGATCTGCGTGATGGTTTCTTGCATTACTTTATTTTCGCAACATTTCTGTCATTATATTTTACAATGTATTCAAACAGTTTTTTGCCTTTTTTAGACTGCTTCATATATTCAGCCAGCAATTCTTTGTCGTCAGTGGCCAGAATTTTCTTTAATAGATTTTTTGAAAGAAGGTAAGTTTTGCCCGTGTTGAAGTTGATAATCAACTCGTCATTATAGGGTACGGGGATAGGTAGAATCATGGGAGGAAATGCTGTAACACCAAACACGATTTTTGTCCCTTTTTCTTTGAAATAGCAATATCTTCCTTTTTCCAATACCTCGTCATACTTATGCCAGCTTACGTATACTCGAGTCCCATCACTAAATCCCCATATTTCCTTTTTCTTTATTTTTTTTAATTTCCCTGTATTCGTGTCCTTCAACCAAAGGTTCTTGCCGTCAAATGTATAAGGGTCAACAATAGAGGGCTTGTTATATTTAAAGTCTTCAAATGTTTTATATATTCCTTTACTATAAGCTGTTGTATTTATGATATAGCTATCCTTTAAACTATCAATTGTCGATTGTGCCAATGTCGCCTGAAAACAGGCCAACAAAATTCCAAGAGTAAGTCTATACATGTATTATCCTATTAGTAGTGGAATAAACGTTTTGAAACCATTTGCCATAACTATTAACTGTTAACGCTAAATCTCTCACTACTTCTTAAACTTACTCACTAACATTGCTAGCTTCTCCTCCATACTAACTTCCTTTTCCTTCGGCTTTTCTTTTTCTCTATCTCTTTTGTTCTTCGGTTTAGCGGCAGCTGGAACCGGTTGGTCTGCGAATGGATCACTCTTCATAGAGAGTCCGATACGCTTGCGCGGAACATCAACTTCAACAACCGTTACTTGTACCTTTTGCTGAACGGCAATAAATTTCTGTGGATCTTTTACAAATGTATCCGCCAAATGACTGATATGTACCAATCCATCCTGATGAACACCAATATCTACAAAGGCACCGAAGTTGGTAACGTTAGTAACGATACCGGGTAACTTCACACCAATCTTCAAGTCAGCAATGGTATTCACACCATCGGTGAAACTAAATAATTCAAAGCCCTGACGCGGATCTCTTCCTGGTTTTTCTAATTCAAGAAGAATGTCAGTAAGCGTAGGGAGCCCTACTTTCTCTGTAATGTATTTTTTCAGATCAAGTTGCTTGCGCAATTCAGCACTCGTCATCAATTCTTTTACTGAGCATGACAGATCGCTTGCCATTTGAGCAACAATGCTATACGCTTCAGGATGGACTGCGCTGGCGTCTAGTGGATTTTCTGCTTCACGAATGCGCAAGAAGCCTGCAGCTTGTTCATAAATCTTTTCACCCAGGCGCGGAACGCTGAGTAACGACTCTCTATTTTTAAAAGGTCCGTTTTGATTTCTATACTCGACAATGTTCTTTGCTAATGCCGGACTTAAACCCGAAACGTAAGCAAGCAAATCTTTGCTGGCGGTATTTACCTCAACACCAACAGAGTTTACGCAACTCATCACAACATCATCCAATCCACTCTTCAGCTTAACCTGATCAACATCGTGTTGATATTGTCCGACACCAATTGACTTTGGATCGATCTTCACTAATTCTGCCAGCGGATCAGTTAATCTTCTTCCGATGGAAACTGCACCTCTTACCGTAATATCTTTATCTGGAAACTCTTCGCGTGCAACATCCGATGCAGAGTAAACAGAAGCTCCACTTTCGTTCACTACTACAACAGCAATTCGTTTATTCAGTCCGATATTTTTTACAAACGATTCGGTTTCACGACTGGCAGTTCCATTACCAATCGCAATCGCTTCAATCTCAAACTTCTCGCACAAGCCTTTAATGAGAGCAGCAGACTTTGCTGTATCACGTTGAGGTTCATTCGGAAAAATTACATCATGATGAAGCAGTTTCCCCTGACGATCAAGACAAACGACCTTACATCCTGTACGGAAAGCAGGGTCGAGCGCTAATACACTCTTTTGTCCGAGAGGAGGAGATAGCAACAGTTCTTTTAAATTGCCGGCAAATACCTTTATAGCCTCTTCATCAGCCTTCATCTTAGTCTCCATCCTAATCTCTGTTTCAAGAGAGGGGCGAAGCAAGCGCTTGTAACTATCTTTAACAGCAAGTCTGATTTGGTTTGCTGATTCATTCTCTGCCTTGATGGTTTGTCTTTCCATGGCATGAATGGCTATTTCTTCGGGTGGAAAAATATCCAATGCCAGAATACCTTCTTTCTCACCTCTTCTCATCGCGAGTAATCGATGTGATGGTGTTTTTGAAATCGGCTCAGTCCATTCAAAGTAGTCTTTGAATTTTTGACCTTCTGCCTCTTTTGTTTTTAATACTTTCGATTCGATAGCACCTTCACTCCAGAATAATTCCCGAACCGATTTCCGTATTTCCGGATCTTCACTAACCCATTCTGCAATAATATCGCGCGCGCCATCGAGTGCCTCCTGAACATTGGCAACACCTTTTTCAGCATCGATGAACGATTTTGAAAAGGCATCTAAATCAATATTCTCCTGATCTTTTATTTTCTGAGCCAATGGTTCAAGCCCTTTTTCTTTGGCTACACTGGCGCGCGTCTTTCTTTTGGGTTTGAAAGGAAGGTAGATATCATCCAGTTCAGCCAGTGTCTCTGCAACTACAATCGCCTGCATGAGTTGAGGTGTAAGTTTACCCTGCTTCTCAATGGAGGTTATGATGGACTCTCTGCGCTTATCAAGTTCATTTAATTGTTCAATTCTGTCTCGGATAGTGGCAATCACCACCTCATCCAGACTTCCGGTCATTTCCTTGCGATAGCGCGAAATAAAGGGGATTGTACCTCCTTCTTCTAAAAGCTCGGCTACAGCTGTAACATTCTTTACAGGAAGTGAGAGTTCTTTAGCAATTTGTGCTACCCAACGTGAAATATTCTCGTGCGCCATAGTTTCAAAACAGGGTGGCAAAAATAAAGGAAGGAATTGAACCTGCAACTTTAATTATAGAGACCTCAAAAAATAGAATAATTGATCATCGGTGTGAAAATTGCGATCAACTTTGTAAGTTTGCGCTCCGAAAAATGGAAGATGGTTTGAATCTTACCATTAAGCGGGCATACAAATGGCGCGGTAGCTCAGGTGGTTAGAGCGTTGGATTCATAACCCAAAGGTCGGGGGTTCAACTCCCCCCCGCGCTACGATTAAAGGGGCAATCAGTAATGATTGCCCTTTTTTATGATCTTAACTTTTAGGAAAAGTCTGGTCACTTTTCTATTTTCGATTCAGAGAGCCCATCTATTCTGTTACCGCTTGAGTAACAGATGGATGGGCTATTGTTTTTCACACCTTTCAATTCGATTGCTTACAGGGTGTATTTGGTGGTGGGAAAGTTTGTTGCTGGAGATTTTGAGAATGTGTTGACCTCTCTCACTTGTGTTATCAGTCATTAAGGAAATTCAGAAGAAATACTTATAAATCACTGCGTTGAATTTTTGCATGACTTCTAACAGAAGGTGATCCATACCACCCGGAATATGGATGGTTCTGTATACTTAAGAGCAAATAGAAAAGTTATGAGTTTTAAGCAAAAAAATGTCAAAGCAGGTAACCCCGCAGAATATATAGATTAAAATAAAAACACTTATGATCCCCAATCACCAATTCACCAAAAACTTCTGGCTCAACGAAATGCTCGTGAGCCAGACTGCTGCTCGTTTCGGTTTTACCGAACAATTGGAACCTTCAGCTAAAGTTGTTACTAATCTTGAATTGTTATGCATCAACATTCTCCAGCCTCTTCGCGATGCAATTAAAACTCCTGTTCATGTTAGCAGCGGCTACCGATGCCTTCGCGTAAATACTTCTATTGGAGGTGCAACGAAAAGTCAGCATCTTATTGGACAAGCAGCCGATATAGAAGATTTTAAAAATGGCAATGAATTTCTGCTACGAAAGATTGTCGAGTTAAAACTTCCATTCGATCAGATCATTAATGAATTCAATTACCAATGGGTGCATATAAGTTATGATCCGAAGCGAAGAAGGAAGCAAGTACTGGAAGCCGTGAAAGATAAAAACTTCAAAACTGTTTATCGCGCAATCCAACTTTAATATACCTGGCATCATAAGATTATGAGACGCTTTAATGACGCTATTGAACCCGATACAAAACTGGCTCAACTGGATTTGCATATTCTGAACTCTCAACTATTGCCGATGATGATAGAAGGGAATACAATAAAATTGAAAAAGCAAAATGAAACAAATTTAAAATCAATGATAGGTCATTCTGAAACGGTAACGCTTCGGAAATTTTTACTCGAAAAGTATAAGTTAAATTAATGACCCTCTAAATCAAACAACTATGGCAACGCTTAAATTAATTATTACCAGCAAAGTAAATCTCACACTTAAGTATGGTTCTCAATTTACAGCCGTGAAGCAGTTATTTACAAAACTGATTGCCGCTGACAAAAACAGAAAAATAACAACGAAAGTGGTTTACATAGATGACGCTACATCCGCAAAATCATTTGGTGTATCATCTGTAAAAAAGGTAAAGGAAAAAGAATGCAAAGATTTTGTTGATGCGTTGTACAAGAAGAAAAAACCTGCTTACATGGTCATCTTTGGTGCGCAGGATATTTTTCCTTTTCAGGAACTAACCAACAATGTTTACAAACCCAATGACGATGATGATAAAACAGTGCCATCCGATTTACCCTACGCGTGTGATTCACCCTACAGCAAAAAGATTTCAGCGTTTGTCAATCCCGTGAGAGTAGTAGGTCGGATTCCGGATATTCCAGGTACAACAGATCTATCGTATTTGAAATTACTATTCAATAATATCATTGCTCAAAAACCAAAGCCCCTTGCTGACTACGAGAAGTATTTTGCGGTAACAGCTTTCGTTTGGGAAAATTCAACCCAGCAGAGCATCAACAATATTTTTGGAAACTATGCAGGTTTGATGAACTCACCTCCGGCCAAGGGAGGATATTCTAAAAAACAGCTTGGTGCATTGTCTCATTTCTATAATTGCCATGGCGGTTTGTTAGACGTAAATTACTACGGACAGAAAGGAGCTGATTATCCAGTCGCATTGAAATCGAAAGACGTTACAAACAAGATTTCATACGGAACCGTGGTTGCTGCCGAGTGTTGTTATGGCGCGCAGCTGATGGACCCGGCAACGGATGGATTTAGTATTGCGAGTAGTTATTTACAGAACAATGCATTGTCCTTTATGGGAAGTAGCACCATTGCTTACGGTCCTGCAAAAGGTCAGGGTTTAGCCGATTTGATCTGTCAGTATTTTATGATCAATGTTCATGCTTGTGCATCAGCAGGGCGGGCATTGCTGGAGGCGAGACAAAAGTTTTTGAATGCATGCGGCCCTTACCTTGATCCGTACGAATTAAAGACGCTTGCTCAATTTTATATTTTGGGCGACCCGTCTTTGCAACTTGTAGAAGATGTAAAGAGCAAAGATGTTTCGAATACAGTAGAAAATAGACGATTGAATCTTTTTAGTAAAGGTATCAGTATCGGACAATCGGTGGCTCCTTCAGAAAAAGTAAAAACAATCACAAAGACGAAACACAAAAGCGATGTGAGTAGCATTCTGAGTGAAACCGGCTTTAAGAAAAATTTGTCGGAAAGCGTTTATGAAGCACACTTCAGTAGCAAGACAACCGGAGAGATGAAAAAAGCAATGCAGGGAGGTAAGACGCGGTTTCGTACTTATCAAAAATCAAAGAAAAAGCAAAAAGGATTGCTTAATATTGAAGTGCTTGTAGTGAAAGAAAATGACGAGCAGGTGCTGGGGTATCGAGTATATGTAAGTCGCTAAAACAAAAATGGAATTAAAAGGAAAAGTAGTGATGAAGAAATTCGGCAAAGGTTCTAAAAGTGAGCACGATGCTGTTTATCTTGAAACTGAAAAAGGCGATTTTGTATTGCGTCAGGTTGGCGCCAATGCCTTTGAAAATACTGAACTTAAAAAGCTGGTGGGTAAAGAGGTGATCGCGAATGGCATGGTCAAGGATTACCTTTTTTTAGCGAAGACGATCAAGGAAGCAGATCAGTAGTGAGATCTGTTTCATGAGTGATTAAAAAATGATTCAAGTATTTTAACTCCTTTTGTAGTAAAAAATCCCAAATGAAAAACTCCAATCCCGCCATCACTGTCAATACTATTATCAAAGCTCCAATAGAAAAAGTTTGGAATTTCTGGACAGAACCTCAACACCTGGTAGAATGGAATAATGCGTTCGATGACTGGCATACACCAGTAGCAGAGAATGATGTACGAACCGGTGGAAAATTAAAGCTAAGGATGGAAGCCAATGATAGCAGCGCAGGTTTTGATCATGAGGCCATTTATGATGACGTTGTGAAGAATGAGAAAATAGAATACACCACTTCCGATGGAAGAAAATCAACTATCTTATTTACGGAGACGAAAGAAGGTATTCAAGTGGTTGAAAGGTTTGAACCAGAGGATGAAACACCACGGGACATACAGCAAAAATTTGTGCAGTCTATTTTGAATCGGTTCAAAGCGTATGTCGAAAATCACTGAAAAAATTACAGACAGATCAATCCGAACTAATCTAACCAAAAAGTGAAATAAAGCGCCTGTACAATTATGAATAAAAGCCTCTACAATTTTGGAATCTTTATGTTAGGGATGTCCATTGTGGTGAGTGGGTTGCAGGGTATTCTTTATCTGATTCTGGGAGGCCAGGTTTTTATGCTGGAATCTTTTATGGGCTGGTTCTGGGTGGCGACTGTCACGTCTGTGTCTGCATCATTAATACTGCTGAAGTATTATCGCTATAGAGAGTACACCTTTACGTTTTCAATTGCGATCGTTTCAATGCTGGTCAATCTTTGTCAGCAGACTATGTTTTACTTCATCGTATCAGGAGCAAGAGAATGGCATCGCTATTATGTTCCCTTTATATTTTTGGTTTTAGTGTCTGGCATTGTTTATGGACTCAGTCTTATCTTTTCAAGCGCAGGACAGCGACCATGGTTAAAGCGAGCCGGCATTTTTATGTTCCTCATCACAAGCGTTTTACTGGGATTGATTATGATAACGTTTACCTCCAGCGATATGCAGACGAAACTCTCACTGGAAAAAACAACACAATGGATTGGATTGATTGGCAACGTAATTCCTGTTCTGTTCATTCTGAATTTTTTTGATGAGGTAAAGAAAATAAAAAGAGAAAGTGCAAATGTTGTTATACCGCATTATGTAGAAAGTGTGCTAGGTTTACTGTGCATGATTGTATTTGCGTTGGCTCTCACGTTTGGATTGTTAATATCCAATGAAAGCCACATGAAACTATATTGGCAAACTAAAAATGCAGAGCAGACCGAAAAGTTCGTTAAACTCGGTGAGGAGCGAAGTTTTACAAACGATAAAGGAGAGACGTTAAAGTATCTGTTGCTCAAACCAAAAGAATACGATCCACATAAAAAATATCCTTTAGTTGTATCGCTGCCATTGGGCACGTACGAATCTCCACCCGCACAATGGCTGGCCAGTGATGCCAACCGATATAAATATCCGGCCTTTCTTTTTGTTCCCTTTTGTCCGGAAGGTGCCGGGTGGGGAGGCATTCCTAATTACCCCACGATTGATACACTGGTGTTTGATGCCATCTTCAATTTGGAAAAAGAAATGAGCATCGATATAAACAGACGTTATGTATCGGGTGTATCACGAGGAGGTTATGGCTCATGGCATTTTATCACCACACGCCCGGATATGTTTGCTGCAGCCATTCCTGTTTGTGGGGGAGGAGATCCTCAACTTGCATCTACCATAGTAGACGTATCTGTATGGGCCTTCCATGGTACGCATGATCGCAACGTGCCGGTAAGCGGCACACGCGACATGATTGACGCCATCAAAAAAGCAGGCGGAAATCCGAAGTACACAGAGTTCTCAGATAAAGCACATGATATTTGGTATGAGGTTAGTCAAACGAATGGTTTGTGGGATTGGCTTTTTGAGCAGAAAAGGAATTCGCTTCACTCAATGAATTGATTACGACTCAAGCTCGGACGTAGTTGCTAAAATCAAGATAAAGCTGAACCGATTGGGGATGTGCAAGAGATTATTTAGTTTAGCTAAATGTATAAGGGATAATAAAAATATAGAGACAAATTGAAATTTTATTGGATAGCTTAAATTGATAATAGACGGAATACGATGAATACAAAAATTCTTCCTTGCCTTTTGATTAGCCTTTTCGTTTTGATTTCATGTGATGAAAATGATGAAACAGGCAATGATGCGCCATTACAAAAATTCTGGACCTTATCCGGATATTTTGATAAAAACGGCATCGCAATCAATTTACCCGATTTCGATCCCGATACCTTATTTCACTACGAGGTTAATGTTTTATTTATGTGGAATGAGAATAGCGAAAAGTATGAAATACAAGGACAAGGTCCATATGATATATTTTGGGGAGAATACACTGCAAGCGGCCATCAACTACACAATACAAGTTTTGAAACCACAAGGACATTATCTGAATCCATAACGTTGGCAGAGTATGACAACCAGTTCTTTACGACTTTAAAAAAAGTAACATCTTATTCCATAATTGACAATGCACTCAAGCTTTACTATGATAGTAATTCGGAATACATGCTTTTTGATTTAAAAGATCAGCAATACAAGGATTCAGAAGAATATATTACCGCTAAAATTAATGGAATTAATTGGCAAGGAGACCAGGAATATACTTCAGCGTTTGTACAGTTCAACGATAATACAAATTCGTTTACCATAGACTTAGGAGCGACAAGTCAGGAAGTGTTATCCAACGGGTTCCGCTATGATGTCAGTTTCACGCTGAACCTACCTCCTACGAGAGGAGAATTTGAATTTAACAATGATGGAATAATGATGAACTCGAAGGATGGTGTTTTGGGTATTTGTTACGGACGAAAAGATGAAAATGATGTTGACACCCGAAGCACTACAGGTATCCTTGCGATTACCCAGTTAAACCGGTCGTTTGTTGAGGGATATTTTTATTTTGATGCGGCAGGAGTAGGGGATGATGTAGGCGTAAATTGCAACGTAACCAATGGTAAATTCCTTATCCAAATAAGTTCACCTCCGGATTGGTTTGAACCGTTTTGATTTTGAAATGGAATTCAACAACAAGACCCACTCTAGCGCAAGGTACTGTCTTCAATATCAAGCGTCCGCTTGAGTAAAGAGAATTGATCAAACAAAAGGATAAGATTGGTGTAAGTTTTCCTCACACTTTCAAAAGTATTGCCTTCCATATTTTTTTACCTTTAAAAACCGATTCACCTGCCTATGGAATTATACTACTCGTTTTCAATCCTCATCGTACTCACTGCTTTATTTTCGTATCTGAACCTTCGAATATTAAAACTTCCTTCTACGATCGGCATCATGATCATCGCCATGATTGCTTCCATAACCCTGGTTGCCTTGGGTAAAACCTATCCCGCTCTTTTTATAGAATTTTCAGCACTCGTTGAGGGAGTCGATTTTTCTAATGTATTAATGGGAGCGATGTTAAACTTCCTGTTGTTTGCTGGGGCCATTCA
>JBDTTT010000106.1:0-19610 GCA_039930485.1 Chryseolinea sp. | reverse complement strand
GATCCTTACTAATACCTTCGTCATAGGTATAGGAAGAAGCAATACCTGTAAAAACACCCAACGAGAACGTACGAGTTTGCGACCTCGCCAGGAGCGAGGCAATTACTAGCAAAATCGTTAGATAGAGTTTAGGCATCCAGATCAACTAAAATAAAAGGAACTATATCAAGGCAAAATAAGCATTAATATCAAAAAGGTATACGAGATTGGGGTAACTGGTTCGTGAATCTATTCTCATGAATAAAAAGCGGTTAATTTTACACTATTTATAAGTTGATAATAATGATGGACAAATTCAAAAGGTACCACGAAGGATTGCAATTTCGAGGTAATATTTATGTTGCGCTGATTTATAGATTGTCGCTTGTTATGTTACTGTTTTCGGCATGTCGTGTCGGATTCTATTTATTCAATTTGAAATCTTTTCCGGATATTAATTCGTCTTATTTACTGCAACTCATGAAGGGTGGTTTGGTCTTTGACTTAGCCGCTATTCTGTATATCAATTCACTTTACATTGTGCTGGTGATGATTCCGTTAAACCTGCGGTTTAATAAGTATTATCAAATCGTTTTGAAAGTTCTGTTTATTGTCACGAATGGACTGGCACTAACTTCTAATGTTGCTGATTTTATTTATTTCAAGTTCACTTTACGAAGAACAACGGCCGATGTATTCCGTCAATTTGAAAACGAAACCAACCTCACAGGATTACTATTCAGTTTTATGCTGGATTATTGGTATGCTGTGGTCGTCCTGATTCTTTTTCTGGTTTTACTCGCGACACTCTATAGCGCAGTTAAGGTAACGGGCCCTCAATTGAAAAATAGCTTGGCGTACTATACTTCCGGAGTGGCAGTAATGTTTATCATTATCACACTTTTTGTTGGTGGAGTAAGGGGTGGTTATAAATCAAGTACACGCCCGATAACCCTGAGCAATGCCGGTGAATATGTAAAAGATCCAAGGGATATCAGCATTGTGTTGAACACACCTTTCGCCATTCTGCGCACATTGGGTAAAACAAAAGTTGAGAAAGTAAATTATTTCTCCACCGCTGAAGTTGAGTCAATTTACAATCCCATTCATATACCAACTGACAGCACTCCGTTTAAAAAGATGAATGTTGTGGTTATCATTTTGGAAAGTTTCTCGAAGGAATTTTTTGGTTCGCTCAATAGCCATAAGAATTATGGAAAGTATGAAGGCTATACTCCTTTTTTAGATTCATTGATACGATATAGTTTAACCTTTGAGTATTCTATTGCCAATGGAAGAAAATCAATTGATGGTTTACCCTCTGTTATCAGCAGTATTCCATCCTTAGGTGTTCCTTATTTTCTTTCACCGTATTCAGGAAATAAAATTAATAGTCTCCCTTCTTTGCTGGGTGAGAAAGGATACCACACTTCATTCTTCCATGGTGCACCCAATGGATCGATGGGCTTTCAGGCGTTTATGAATGTAGCCGGAGTGCAGCATTATTATGGCAAAACGGAATACAACAATGATGATGACTTCGATGGTATGTGGGGAATTTGGGACGAACAATTCCTGGATTTTTATGCGGATAAGTTGAATGAATTTCCACAGCCGTTTATGTCATCTTTCTTTTCTGTTTCATCGCATCATCCCTTTAAGATTCCGGAAAAATATGATGAAAAATTTAAAGGCGGTCCATTGGTTATTCAAAAATGCATTGAGTACACCGATTATTCATTGAAACTTTTCTTTAAGAAGGTTTCAAAAATGCCGTGGTATAAGAATACACTTTTTGTGATCACCGCTGACCACACATCATCCGAAATTGAATTCGCTGAAGGTCGTACGGATTGGGGACATTATTCTGTGCCGATCATTTTCTTTAAGCCCAATAAAGGTTTAGTGGGCCGTTCGAAAGAGTTGATCCAGCAGATTGATATCATGCCTTCGGTATTAGGTTACCTTCATTACGATAAACCCTATTTTGCTTTCGGTCGCGACATCATGCGCGAAAAGTCAGTGCCGTTTGCATTTAACTACCACAACAGTGGCTATCAGCTTTTTGAAGATGAATATTTCTTTCGATTCGATGGCACCAAGCCCATTGGCTTGTATGATTTCAGAATGGATAGATTATTACAACGCAATTTGTTGAATGAACGAGCTGACGTGAGTGCGAAGATGGAGAAAAAAATAAAAGCCATCATTCAGCAATACAACAACCGCATGATTGAAAACAAACTAACCGTTCAACCGGATAGCCTTGTGCAAGCAAAGGGATAGAAAAACTTTGTTAACCTTCGTGCCTTTGTGTCTTCGTGGCGAACGATTACGCAAGGTTATGATATACGTGCTGCACATCATCATCTGCTTCCAAAGCGCCTACCAGTTTCAATACCTCATCTTGTTGTTCTTCCGATAACTCTTTAGTAGCAGAAGGAATGTATTGCAATTCAGAACTTCTGGCTTCAAGGCTTTTTGATTCCAGAAACTTTTGGAAGTGACCAAACTCAGTGAACTTGGTATAGATTACAATTTCTTCTTCGTTTGTTTCAATATCTTCTGCACCCGCATCAATCAAATCAAGCTCAATTTCTTCAACATTGATTTTGGCAGGATCGAATTTAAACACGCCCTTTCGTTCGAACATAAAGGCCACCGTTCCATTGTTGCCCATAGTGCCATCATTCTTCGAGAAAATGAGACGGATATTAGCAACTGTTCGGGTTGGATTATCCGTAGCACATTCAATCATAATGGGTACGCCATGAGGAGCGTATCCTTCATAAGTAACTTCCTGAAAATCTTTTTCTTCTTTTGATGATGAGCGTTTGATCGCGGCTTCCACTCGATCCTTTGGCATGTTTACGCCTTTGGCGTTTTGCATGGCGGCACGCAACTTAGGGTTGTTCTCGGGAAGAGGTCCACCGTTCTTTACCGCAATGGCAATATCTTTACCAATACGTGTGAAAGCTTTGGCCATGCGGTCAAAGCGTGCGAACATGGTGTGTTTTCTCTTCTCAAATACGCGTCCCATAACTTCAGTTTAATGTAGAATGTAGGGCAAAATTATACGAGATCGTCAATTAGTCAAAACTATTCTTGGCTAGACTTTAGACACTAGATATTCTTTAGACTGGACACACCATTAACCGATAACGATTAACTTTTGGGCTTCATGCCCGTTTTGATTTTTCCCAGACCACAGATTGTTTTCCACGCATAAAGCGCAGTAAGCCAGCATAAACCGATAGGTTCATCACCACAAAATAGTAAGGAACAAAAAAACCTTTGATGGATATTTTCTTGTCCTGATAACGATAGCCCAGGTATGCGATAAGGTAAAATAAAATCTGGGCCACCAGGATTAGTGCATAAACAGGCTGAGCATTAATGGCCAGATAAATGTTACTCAATAGAATCAGCAACAATGAAAGTGGAGCAAGAGTCCATCGCAACACGCGATGCGATACATACTGAAAAGTCAGGATCCCGTATCGAAACGGATTAAGCAAGTAGCGAAGTTTGATCATCGCCTGAAAGGCACCGGCACAAATCCTAACCTTGCGTTTCCATTCTTCTGCAACAGATGCTGAAGCAGTTTCAATGGCATAAGCGTCTGGTTCGTACATAAAACGAAAGCCTTTGGCAACGATGCGAAGGGATATGTAGAAATCTTCGATAATGATATCCTTTTCTGGTTCTTCATACAATTCAGTTCGAATGGAAAATAATTCTCCGGCAGCACCCACAACAGAATAGACTTCAGCATCTTTCTTTTTGAGGAAGGATTCGTATTTCCAATACATACCTTCCCCTGATCCTGATGCGTTATCTTCAGCATTTTTAAAAATCCTTTTTTCACCGGCCACACCGCCTACCTCATAATCCTGATAATGTCTCACAATTTTCTTTATTGCATCAGCATTTAAATCAGTATTGGCATCACAGAAAATAACGAATTGAGTTTCTACAAACTTCATCACCCGGTTCACAGCATGAATTTTTCCGAGGCGCTCGGGTTGATGAAAAAGTTTTACCGAATCAAATCCCTTGACGATATCAGATGTTTTGTCGGTTGATCCATCGGTGACAAACCAAATCTTCAGTTTGTCTGCCGGGTAATTCAATGAAAGGCTATTTCTGATTTTTTGCTCGATATAATGCTCTTCGTTATAGGCTGCAATGATCAGCGTTACCGGTGGCTCGAAGGAATCGGATAGGGAAGTACTCCCTTTCTTGTGAGGAAAAACTTTCGCTAAAATGTAAATTATTACGCCATAACCTACATAGGTGTACAGAACAATCGATAGAGTGATCAAAAAGATCCATAAAAAGGTATTAATCATTGTTTTTGAAGCGATTAAAGCGTGAAACTAAGAGTTACTATCTAATAAGAGATAGGATAGAGTTAAGATTTTTGGTTAATTTTGTCGGTCTATAGCTTGCCATTATGCGTTTTTTGGGTCAAATCTTACTTTCATTCTTTCTATTCCTGTGCTGGAGTAGTTATGCCCAACCCATACTTCTCCCTCCTCTAATAACCGGGCAAAAAACCCCGAATCCAATTGTAATAAATGAAGATGATCTGGGTACACCAATTGAAGTTACCAATCTTACCATTTTTGATTTAGATAGTAATTACCCAGACGATTTTACCATTACAGTCAACGGTGGTGCCAATTACACAGTTATTGATAACGTAGTTACTCCGGATCCGGATTATAATGGATCAATGTCTGTAACCGTAACTGTGAACGATGGAACTGCGAATAGTTTACCGTTTGATGTACAAATACAGGTAAATGCAGTAAACGATGAACCCTCTTTTGTAAAAGGTGTAGATCAAAGCGTATTAGAGGATGGCGCACCACAGAACGTTGCCGGATGGGCCACTTCAATTAGTAAAGGTCCGGCAAATGAAAGTGGTCAGACCTTAACCTTTTCAGTGAGCAATGATAATACAGCCTTGTTCTCTGTTCAGCCATCAATCAATTCTGGAACCGGAAATCTATCGTATACTCCAGCGATCAACGCTAATGGAGTTGCCAATGTAAGCGTGATTTTAACAGACAATGGAGGCACTGCGAATGCTGGTGACGATACTTTTACGACACAAACTTTTACCATCACTGTTACATCGATCAATAATGAACCTTCTTTTGTGAAGGGACCTAATCAAAGTATTCTCGAAGATGGCGGTGCGCAGTCAGTAACCAATTGGGCGACAGCAATCAGCGCAGGACCAGCAGATGAAAGTGGACAAGTGTTGACGTTCACTTTGAGTAATGACAACACAACTTTATTCTCTGTTCAGCCTTCAATCAATTCAACTACGGGAACACTAACCTATACACCTGCAACTAATGCAAATGGTATAGCTAATGTCAGTGTGATCTTAACGGACAATGGAGGTACAGCAAATGGAGGTGATGATACTTTTGCGACACAGACTTTTACCATTACAGTTACATCGGTTAATGACGAACCAAGCTTTGTCAAAGGCATTGATCAAAGTGTTAATGAGGGAGCCGCGGCACAAACTGTTGCAGGTTGGGCGACATCATTGGGTACTGGCCCGGCAAATGAGAGTGCGCAACTTTTAATGTTTAACCTGACTAATACAAATAATGCACTTTTCTCTGTGCAGCCTGCGATTAGTGCAGCAGGTACTCTAACCTATACTCCATCAGCAAGTATTTCCGGCTCGGCTACGGTAACAGTTGTTCTTTCCGATAACGGAGGAACGAGTAATGGAGGTGATGATACCTTTGCATCTCAGACCTTTACTATTACGATTACAACGATTAACGATGAACCTTCTTTTGTTAAAGGAGCAAATCAAACCATCTTAGAAGATGGAGGTGCACAGTCTATAACCAATTGGGCAACTTCAATCAGCGCAGGATCAGCAGATGAAAGTGGCCAGGTGTTGACGTTCTCTTTGAGCAATGATAACACTACGTTGTTTGCTGTTCAGCCATCAATCAATTCTACAACAGGAACTCTAACGTATACACCTGCGGTCAATGCCAATGGAGCTGCCACTGTAAGCGTGATCTTAACCGATAACGGAGGCACTGCAAATGGAGGCGATGATACATTTGCAACGCAAACTTTTACCATCATGGTAACCTCGGTAAACGATGAACCTTCATTTGTAAAGGGACCAGACCAGAGTGTGGGCGAAGGTGCTCCGACTCAAAATGTAAGCAATTGGGCAACTGCCATGAGCCCCGGACCAGCAAATGAGAGTTCACAAACATTGACATTTGCGGTAACCAACAATAACAATGGCTTATTCAGTCAGCAGCCTTCGATTAATGCATCAAATGGAAACTTATCCTATAAACCAGCAACAGGAATTTCAGGAGTGGCAACTGTAACGGTTATTCTTTCCGACAATGGAGGAACAACGAATGGAGGAGACGATACCTTCACGACACAGATGTTTACAATTACAGTTTCATCCACTAATGATGAACCATCCTTTGTAAAAGGAGCGAATCAAACCATACTCGAGGATGCAGGCGCGCAGACAGTAATCAATTGGGCAACATCAATCAGCGCAGGACCTCCGGATGAGAGCAGCCAGACATTAACCTTTACGTTGAGCAACGACAATACTTCATTATTCTCCGTGCAGCCATCCATCAATGCAGCAACCGGAACATTAACGTATACACCTGCGGCCAACGCCAATGGAATTGCCAATGTAAGTGTAGTTTTAGCGGACAATGGAGGTACAGCCAATGGAGGTGATAATACCTTTGCTACTCAGACTTTTACAATTACGGTTAACGCTGTTAACGATGAGCCAAGTTTTGTAAAGGGTAGCGATCAAAATGTAAATGAAGGTGCAACTGCTCAAACCGTGACTAATTGGGCAACGTCAATCAGCGCAGGACCTTCAAATGAAAGTGGACAAGCATTGTCATTCAACGTAACCAATAATAATAATGGATTGTTTTCAGTTCAGCCTTCCATCAGTCCAACAGGTACACTCACCTACACATTAGCAGGCAATGGATCGGGTATAGCCACCGTTACCGTTGTTCTTTCCGACAATGGAGGAACTACTAATGGAGGAGATGATACCTTTGCAAGTCAGACCTTTTCAATCACAGTTGTATCTATTAATGATGAACCTTCCTTTGTAAAGGGAGCGAATCAGACAATTTTGGAAGATGCCGGGGCACAGACTGTAACAAACTGGGCGACATCAATCAGTGCCGGGCCTCCAGATGAGAGTTCTCAGGTATTAACATTTACAGTTAGTAATAATAATGCAGGTCTGTTTTTAGCGCAACCATCCATCAACTCAACAACCGGTACACTTAACTATACCCCGGCAGCAAATGCAAATGGATTGGCTACAGTGAGTGTCATCCTGACGGATAACGGAGGTACAGTCAATGGAGGTGATGATACCTTTGCTACTCAAACTTTTACCATTACCGTAACATCGGTTAACGATGAACCTTCTTTTGTAAAAGGATCAGATCAATCTGTCTTAGAAGATGCCACTGCACAGACCGTAACCAATTGGGCTACGTCTATCAGTAAGGGACCTTCCGATGAGAGTTCACAGATATTAACTCTTAATGTTACCAACAATAACAACGGATTGTTCTCAGTTCAGCCTGCAATCAATGTAACAACAGGCACCTTAACTTATACACCGCTTGCAAATGCCTCTGGAATAGCTACCGTTACCGTTGTTCTTTCTGATAATGGAGGAACTGCAAATGGTGGTGATGATACCTTTACAACACAGACCTTTACTATTACGATAAATCCGGTGAACGATCTGCCGACTATTACGGGTCAATCCCCTAATCCTATTATTGCCACAGAAGATACTCAATTTACACCATCGGTTTCTAATCTTACGATCAGCGATACCGATAACACTACATTTACACTAACTGTTTTACCAGGTACCAATTATGGCTTTATTGGCAATCAGGTTACTCCTGCTCTTAATTATAATGGACCCCTTACAGTAAACGTAAAAGTAAATGATGGAACCTCCGATAGCCCATCCTTTGGAATGGCATTTCAGGTGAATGCCGTGAATGATGCACCTGTAATTACGGGTCAGGTAGCTCTTTCAACAGGTGACGGACAACCTCTTACATTAAAATTTAGTGATCTTACTGTTTTTGATCCGGACAATACGTATCCAACAGGTTTTGATTTATTCATACTCAACGGTGCTAATTATTCTGTATCGGGTTTTCAAATCACGCCAGTAGTAGGATTTAGTGGCAACCTTGTTGTTAAGGTTTTTGTTAACGATGGTGCACTGAATAGTGTGAATTTTAATCTGACTATTCAGGTAAATTATACGAACAAGCCTCCGACCATAACGGGCCAAAATCCTAACCCAGTGGCGGCAACAGAGGATACTCAATTTACACCTTTGGTTTCAAATCTTACCATCAGTGATCCTGATAACACTACGTTTGCGTTGACTGTTTTGCCCGGCACGAATTACGCCTTCAGTGGAAATGTAGTTACTCCTGCACTTAACTATAATGGGCCACTCACTGTAAATGTAAAAGTGAATGATGGCGCTGTAGATAGCCCATCGTTTGGAATGGTATTTCAGGTTGCTCCTGTGAACGATGGGCCTACGATTGCAAGTCAAACTCCGAACCCAATCAGTGCTACAGAGGACACTCAATTTACACCTTCGCTTTCAAATCTGGTTATCACCGATCCTGACAACACGACATTTACACTTACAGTATTGTCAGGTACAAACTATACCTTCAGTGGAAACGTAGTTACTCCAGCGTTAAATTATAATGGTCCACTAACGGTAAATGTGAAGGTTAGAGATGGAGCTCTTGATAGTCCATCTTTTGGGATGGTATTTCAGGTAGGAGCGGTTAATGACGCACCTTCGATTACTGGACAGAATCCTAATCCAATCAATGCGGTTCAAAATACAATGTTCTCAATAACACTATCCAATCTTATTGTTTTCGATCCGGATAATACTGTTTTGACCGCGACTGTACTGCCGGGGACAAATTATACCTTTAGTGGTAACAACGTAACGCCTGCATTAAATTTCAATGGTACATTAACAGTGAATGTGAAAGTGAATGATGGCACTACAGACAGTCCCTCGTTCGGTGTTGCAGTTTTAGTTTCAGCAGTAAATGTTGCACCAATAATTTCCGGACAAACACCCAATCCGATCAGTGCTACTGAAGATACACAGTTTACAATCCAGCTTTCTAACTTAATAATAACAGATCCTGACGATGCTACATTTGCCTTGACGGTGTTAGCAGGTACTAATTACATCTTTAGCGGAAATAACATTACTCCTGCACTTAATTATTCGGGACCACTCACGGTAAACGTAAGAGTAAATGACGGAATAGCAAATAGTCCAAATTTTGGTGTGGCGGTGCAGGTAGCTGCGGTAAATGATATTCCTCTTATAACGGGTCAATCCACATTAACCATTAATGAAGATCAACAGCTTACTATTTTACCTTCTCACTTAATGGTTACTGATCCGGATGATACCTACCCATCAGGATTTACATTAACCGTTCAGTCAGGAACAAATTATACTTTCTCGGGAAACATCATTACACCCGCCAGTAACTTCTTCGGCAATTTGAATGTGAATGTTATTGTTAATGATGGGGCGGCAAACAGCGCTGTATTTCCGTTGTTGGTAAAAGTAAATTCAGTCAATGATGCGCCTACTAAACTTGGCTTTGCTGCTCTCAATCTGGTAGAGGGTAATCTGGTGGAACAAACCGTAAATCTGTTGACTAACTTTAATGATGTAGAAGATGCACCAGCGCAGCTTACCTATCAGATTAGTGCAAACGACAATCCGACTTTCTTTCAGGCAATAGCCATTGATCAGGCTCTTGGACAACTTCATTTCACACTTAATCCAAACGCATTTGGTACTGCTAAAGTAACCATTCGTGCTTCTGATACCGGAGGTCAATCGGTGACGGATATTTTGACAATTAATATTGGACCGATAAATGATGCACCAAGCTTTGATCCAATTGCCGACCAACAGGTTGTTGAAAACTCGCCTCAGCAGACAATCAATATCGTTAATATTTCAAAAGGTCCTTTTGAAGGTGCACAAGAACTAACGTTTTTTGTTTCTTCCAGTAATGCTTCTATTATTCCAAATCCAACGATAACCTATGATGGGGTTTCAACGACAGCTCAATTAAAATATACCATTGCACCAAGCACATCTGGTACAGTAGAGATTACAGTAAATGTGGTTGACAATGGTTCGAATGTTCTACCAAACAAAAACACGTTTACTGAAAAGTTTAATATTGAAGTATCAGAAATAAATGATCCTCCCACACTTAATGCTATTGTGTTTGGACCGATTCAGGAGGATGCTGTTTTGCAAAACGTTCCGCTCGCGGGTATTACAGCAGGTCCAGGAGAAACACAAACACTTACTGTTACGGTATCTACCAATAAACCCGAACTCTTTGAAATTTTAGATGTAACGTATCAGTCACCTCAAACCACTGGAACACTTCGGATCAAGCCAAAAGCTAATGCGAATGGCACTGCTCAAATTTCTGTTCGAGTACAAGACAGTGGACCGAACATACCACCAGTAAGTATTAATTTTCTGGTCAGAACATTTAGCCTCACGATACAATCGGTTAATGACTTACCTGTATTTGTTTCCAGCCCTGTACTGACGGCAAATATTGCTGAACAATATACCTACAATATTAAAGTGAAGGATGTGGAAGGGGAGACCCTCACCCTGACCGCTCCTATAAAGCCCGCATGGGCTTCGTTATTACCGGTTGCAGTAGCAGATACTGCAGCATGCCATTGTAATTTTAAACTTACCGGAATACCACCAGCCGGTTCTGATGGATCAACCAGTATTAAATTACAGGTGAAAGACTCGGGTGGGGTATTAGTTGATCAGGTATTTACGTTGGTTGTGAATGCAAGACCAACACTGGCATCAATTGACATTACCACAAATGAGGATGTTTCAGTGAACATAGCTTCAAGTAAATTCGCAACGGCTTTCTTAGATGCAGATCCTCTTGCTGAAATTAAGATTGTCACATTGCCGAAACACGGGACTATAAAATCAAACAATACTACTCTGGCGGCTGGTGATAAAGTTTCCGCTACTTCTCTTGCGAATGGATTAGTGTATACACCATTTGTAGATTATTTTGGTAGAGACACGATTAAGTGGAATGGAAGCGATGGAGTATCGTATGCTATATCCGCATCTAATATTAATATTATAGTAAATGCAGTAAATGATGCTCCGGTAATTTCGGCATTGGAAGAAGACACCGATCTGCTTCGTTACAAATCGGGTAGCGGACCTGTTCAGCTTACCAAACTTTTTGAAGTGCAGGATGTTGATGACGATAGTTTGGAGCGTGCTGAGATTCGGTTTGGATCGGAAAATTTCCATGCACCAGATGATATACTCATATTCACTAATACACAAAACCTCACTGGTAATTTTAATGCCCAAACCGGTGTGTTACTTATTACAGGTAAAGCACCCTTGAGTGAATATGACAGTGCAATACGGCATATTCAATACCATCACTTGAATGCCATTGATCCGGTGGTAGGCAAGAAAACAATATCAATAACCCTGGATGATGGAAGTAATTTAAGTATTTCAAGAAACCGCTTTATCTCATTGTATTTTGAAAATGTAGCCCTCGATATTCCGAACGGCTTTACTCCAGCGGATGATGCATCACCAAATAATACCTGGAACATTTTATTTGAAGGTGATAACCCTCATAAAAACCCGGAATTGAAAGATGCTATTTTAAAGATTTATAATAGCAGAGGATTAATGGTATTTGAGACCGTAGGGTTTGAAAAAGAATGGGATGGTAGAATGAACGGTCAAACGAGTGGTGACTTTGTGCCTGCCGATACCTACTTCTACACCATCGATTTAAAGTCATCGAATAAGAAGACATTCAAAGGAACTGTAACTGTTTTGCGCTAACCAATGGTACACTTTATACGAACAGCCTTTTTTCTATTTATATTTTCGGGAGTGCAGGCGCAGTTTATCCCAAACAGTGCGCAGCCTTTTCAATTTGCTTCAGCTTATAATCCATCCTTTTCTGGTGTTGAAAATTTTGCTGACTTGAAGTTAAGTTACCGCTACCAGTGGTCGTCCTTAGGAGCGAACGCACCGCGCTTCATTAATTTAGCCTACAACTTCAGACTAAAGCAACCTTTGGATTTGTCTAGTAACACCTTGCGTGGAAGTAACGTTTCTGCTTTGAATGCGGATAAACTTCCGAAATCGAAGCGCATCATTCACGGTTTTGGCGCCAATTTTTTTAATGAACATGTGGGTCAGGTAGAGCGAATAGGAGGAGGTATTAATTATGCATTCAACTATCCTTTAACAAAGAAAATCAGAATGTCGATAGGGGCAGCTGCTATAATTGAAAATTCAAAAATTGATTTAAATGCAATTGAACTTCGCGATGCTGATCCCTTCTACGATCAGCTTGTTGCAAACGGAACAACTGAAACCAATTTGAATGTACGAACGGGTATAGCATTCTATTCGCCTTCGTTCTATTTGGGAGCATCTTATTTTCCGGTATTGAATTATGCCATACAGGCATCCGATGCATCTTCAAGTCAGATTTTCTATAAGGGATCTATCCAAGGTGGTTTTTCAATTCCGGTTTCCTCAAATGGATTTATTCGCCCGAGTGTTCTTGCTTTATGGCAAATGGATAATAAGATGTCAATTGACTACAGCGTAAAAACTTATATTCAGAATAAGGTTTGGCTTGGACTTACCTATCGTGACGTTAAATCAGGAGTATTTCTTTTCGGTTTAAATGTCAATGAATTAATCTCCGTTTCGTATTCGTATGAGATGGCCTTGAGTGACTATAGTAAGTTTGGTGGCTCAAGCCACGATCTGGTTCTTTCTTTTCGCCTTAATAATTTCAGACACCAGAATCAATACATGTGGTAGGGATTTCTTTTGTGCCGCGCAATGCCATTGTATAATTTAATGCATTCTTCTAACTTAGATGATATTGCATTAAACACAAATATATTTTATGTGGCGCATCATCTTCAAAACGACCTTAATAGCCGGGACACTTGATATTACCGCAGCCTGTATTCATAGCTATCTATTGAATGGCACCATGCCCTCCCGTGTTTTGCGGTATGTAGCGAGTGGCGTATTTGGCGCATCAGCATTTACAGGAAGTAACATAATGCTGGTATGGGGATTACTATTTCATTTCATCATTGCATTCTCTTGCACCGCTTGTTACTTTTTACTGTATCAGAAAATGAAAATTCTAACGCGTAGCTGGTTAATTGATGCTGTTGCTGTGGGGGTTGTGGCATGGTGTGTAACCAATTTAATAGTAGTGCCGATGAGTAACACACCCAAGTTCCCATTTGATATTATGAAGGTTCCTATTGGTTTAAGTATTCTAATTATATGTATTGGGATACCAATAGCTTATGGTGCCGATCTTTTCTTTAAGAAAAAGTAGTGGATTTGTTGAATGGCTTGTGGTGGAATGTCTATTCAAACTCATTGCTAATAGATACTCCACATGCGTTCAACGTTGATCTGCATAATGATCATAATGCACAATAATCTTACACCAATTGTTTATCTTATTGTTTTCCGATTTTTTAACATCTACGACTAAATAGCACTGATTACCTTTCGGTAAAAAAAAAATATGATAAAAAATACTCTCTCAAGATTACGGATGTTTGTAATGCTCATGTTGTTTTTTACAGTCATCACCTCGGCTCATGCCCAAAGCCTGAACCCAAATTGGAATCAGGATTTGAATAACGCATTGAAAGAATTTTTGGCTTGTGAAGGAACGTCACAAGAACGCACTGAATGTGTGCACTTTATAGGCGAGTCGCTTAATACAGTCTACAAGATAAACGACTTTTCTAAGTCGGGTAAGTACATGTCAACAAGTGAGATCGCTGACTTTGTAAAGAGTAACGCCAAGTGGAAGGTTTTGGGCCCATCTTACGATCAAACTACCTTAAGCAAAGCCCAAGAATCTGCAAATGCTAAGAAAGCGGTGGTCGCAGTATTTAAGAATGCAGAAGGGGTTGGTCATGTAGTGCTAGTTACTCCAGGGGAACTTCAATTGTCCGGTTCATGGGGCCTTAAAGTTCCAAACTCTGCTTCGTTTTTCCAAAAGGAGCCGGCTAAGTCATATGTGAATAAGGGACTTTCATTTGCCTTTGCAAGGGTAATGATGAAAGACATTACACTTTACGTTCGGGAATATTAAGATTGATTCAAGAGTGTTGAAATCCGCAGTGAGGTATTCATGGCGGATTTTTTTATGTTTCAATATCTGATGGAATGTTGAGAAGTAATTGTTTCGTGATTTGAGTATTTCCTATTGTTTCGCGATGTGCTAAAATTTTAAACTATTATCTTTAGCTACTTAATTTATTTTTATGGCTACGATTAATTGGCAAAAAGAAATTCAACCACTGATTAAAAAATACAAAGGCAAAAAGCATCCATTGGAATACAAATCAATGTATCAACTGGTAGTGATGGTGGTGCTCTCTGCTCAAGATTCTGACAAGCACATCAATCAGCTTGCACCGGATTTATTTTCTGCGTATCCGAATATGAAAGCATTAGCGAAAGCAGATGCAGAGTCACTTTTTCCATTCATCGGAAAGGTTCGGAATTTCGGAAACAAGACGAAGTGGCTTCTCACCTTAGCTTCCACAATAAAAGATGATAAGAATATTCCAACAACATTAGAAGAATTGACTGCGCTACCCGGAATAGGGAGAAAGTCGGCCAATGTTATCATGCGTGAAGCTGGAGTAAAGGCCGAAGGAATAATTGTTGATCTTCATGTTGTGCGGGTTGCTCCACGTTTAGGTATTGCATCTGGAACAGATCCTAAGAAAATTGAAAAGCAGATGATGGATGTATTGCCTGCTAAAGATTGGGGAGAAGTAGGGATGGCCATTTCATTTTTAGGAAGGGAGATATGCCGCCCCACCCATCCCAAACACATGGAGTGTGTGATGAATAAAGTATGTGCCTACTTTAAACAGAATAAATAGGACGAATAATCCAACTTATTAAATCGATAGATCAGTCCAAAAGACTATTCGTACCGAAGGGATCGTACCAGATTAGCATGGGCTACTTTCATGTGTTCAGATCAACTTATCGCTTTGTCGGTTCGAAATTCTTTTCCACTATATGCTTTTTTGCTAGTCCAGTCTTGTGATGGTGCTGACCAAAATACATCTGTTTCGGACAATCCTAACGGTAAGAATGCCTCCGTACACAGATACAAGCTGCCTGTTGAAATATAGGATTCTCCAATCGTTGGCTGATGGCCACAGAAGCCAATGGTAAGCCAACCATTCTTGTCAAATGTTCCAGTTGCTTCAAGACTTCTTTTGATAACAGCTGTTATTGCACTTCTTACTTGTGATGGTGGTAATGATTCAGGCAATTTCTTTTGTAAGGACATCTGAGCAAGCAATTGAAATGCTCCACATCGATACGCAATCGATCTACCAATAGGAGGGAATGTTCCTTCTGGTGATATTAAACGTTCCTGAATTTCAGCATATCGCTTCGCTCTCTTTTCGAGAATAATGAAAGTGTCTTTTAATTCTCCGGTTTCATGATTCACGGTAGCTACTATATCTAATAGCATGGGATGAATTACAAAACTGTTGTAATAATCGAAATGAAATTCAGGACCATCACCGTAAACACCATCGCCTTTATACCAGGCTTCGTGTTGTTTGATAGCGTAATCAATTGGAGTATAATCGTAATTCGTTTTACTGAATTTTAAAATAGCGGTCTCAATCATCGCTGAGAATAACAGCCAGTTGCTATTGTAAGGTTTGATGACTCGTGTAGCAATTAAAGCGTTGATAAGATGTTGTTGTGTGGCTTCATCCAGATTTCCCCACAATTGTTTTGGTGCGCGAATCAGTGCATGTGCGAGGAATGCAGCATCCACCAAAGGTTGATTGGCTTCAGTAAAATTCATGTAGCTAACAGATGAAGGTGTTACAGCGTTCTTAATGGATGAAGTGGACAGATCAATAAATTGTTTTCTCAGCTTACCTTCTTTTGTATCATCTGCTCCAAGTTCAAGCCATGGTGCTAAACCTGCCAGTGTCCGACCAAGTGCTTCGAGGTAGGTAACTTTTTTTCTTCCTTCTATAGATCCAGGATAAGCTTCAACAGGCATTAACTCTTTTAACTTATTTTCATTTAAGGCATGAAGTACGGGATATGAAATCTTTGTGAGCATGTCAATCCAATAAGCCCGATCATTTATTGTTGAATTCTTAGGTTGAGCAAATACTTTAGGCACTTCAAACAAACTGCCGGCACTGAGTAATGAAAATCCTTTTAGAAAATTTCTTCTGATCATAGAGGAGTATTGAAATAATTCTGCTGAATGAAGTTTTATTCATGAACCTTACCAACTGCTGCTCGCACCACCACCTCCTGAACTTCCACCGCCCCAACTTCCGCCACTCGAAGAACTGCCGCTGCTAAACGAGCTGCTGGATGATGATGTACTGGCAACCAGTTGAGCAATCGTGTAAGTTGATTTCTTCGTATGTCCGCAGAATTTGCAGGTACGGGTCTCTTCTCCCTTGCCGCTGGAGGAATATGTTGCACTCTTAATAGTACTGCGTCCGGATGAGTAGTAAGCCCAAGTATTACACTTGGGACAAGCTGAATATTTTGATCGCTTATTCGGATACGTCCACTCTTCTGTTGCCTTGCAGCCCTGGCATTGCCATACATCATAATCAATGGAGTGAAGACTTTCTTCCATCTGTTGTTTTTTGGAAAGAAACTGATCGTCATTCTGTTCGCTCAGCTTGCTCATATTACCTTGACAAAGTTTACAGTTGCGCGAATGATTTCGATATAACTTCTTGCGCGCCAGATGATAGAAAAAGTAGAAAAGAACAGGAAATGGAAAAAGGAAGATCATCCAAAACCAGAAGATCTGGTCTTTACGCAAGAACTCCACAATCTCATAATACTTTTGTTCGGCTAGAAAACGATTGATGACATTGTTCATTCTATACAATCGGAAGAACAAGGTAAACATGAAATAAAAGTACAGAGCGAAAACACAAAATCCTCCTGGGTTCTCCATAGTACTTATCCCAAAGAGCAATACGATAAGCACAGGAAGACCAATGAACTCGATTAGCCAGGTCCACTTTGTTTTTCGCATTTCAGGATAATCGCTGTGCTCAGGATTTTTGGAATCAGAAAATTTATTGTTTTTGAACTTGATAATAAATGCGATGATAAGAAACGGTAAAACGAATATGGATAGAAAAATAACGACCGATTGGAAACCATCAGCCTCTGACTCATCGGGCTTCTGGAGCTCAGCCGCATAGGTAGGGTCAGTCAGAATTTTATTCACCTCAGCTAATCCAGCTAATATTCCTCCGTCATAATTTCCATTTTTAAATTCCGGAATCATGAAGTCGCGTTGAATGCGTTTGCATGTGATATCGGGTAATACACCTTCTAATCCGTAGCCGGTATGAAAGCGTACTGTACGTTTATCATTTACAAAGAGTAAAAGAAGTCCATTGTCTTTTTCTTTATTGCCAATGCCCCAGGTTGTAAAAAGTTTTTGTGCAAATTCAAATACATCTTCATCACCAATAGAATTAACAAGCACAACGGATACTTGCACCGATGTTTTCTTCTCAAGTGAAGTTAAGAGGGTGTCAATTTGAACAACGGTGCCATCGCTTATTATTTTATCCGGATTGGATACATAACTGTTGTTAATTAATTTTTGATTGGGGATTGATTCGATCGTGGATTGGGCCATCAACGAAACAGAGACGATCAGTAAAAGTAAAGTAGAAAGGTGGCGCATCGTAGTAAAGTGATTCTACAAGCTAGTAAAATTATTTTATCAATGAATATACCATTGAAATTCCAGTTACAAAAGGACGCTATTCCTTCTTTCCGTAACCCGTATAGCCAATAGCATAAGCACTGTCTTCAAGCCAAAGTATCCTGGCTCCCTTTACGCAGGAAAAATAGGCATTGTAGGTTTTGGGTTTTCTTTCGAGATCAGAGAAATGGATTTGCCAGTTGTTAGGAAGGTTTAGCTTTCCATTTGATTTTGCATTTTGAAACTTAATATTGTCCACCATGCCGCTGGCAACACCAATCTCCCAGTGGTAGGTATTGTCCTGCATAAATTCAAAGGATTCATTGGATGCGTGTGTGTTGGCACCAGCATCGGCACCGGTATAAGCATTTACGTATTGTGTCATTCCTGTAAAGTTATTGGTCCATTTACCTTTCAGATCAGCAGCAGCCACAGCAAATTTGTTGTAGTTGGCCATAGCTTCTACTTTTCCCCAGCCGGATGATTCCTGACGGTACACGCCAAATTCCTGTTCATAGGTTCTTTTATCGGGTGTTATAAATTCAAGATACTTTCCGCTGCCATTCGAATAATTCATTTTGAACAATACAACGTGAACGGATTTGCCGGTTGTTTTTTCTACCATGTCGGCTTCTGCAAATTCGATACTCTGCCAGCCGCTGATGGGTTTAAATTCAAAATTGCTTGCTGTGCTGTATTTTGGTGCAACCAGAATGTTCCAGGCATTTTTTAATCCATCCATTAAAACTGAATTGTACTCATCTGCTTTTTTGTTCGGATAGTGAACTAAAACTTTTATATCTCCTTTCACTACCTGCACCCAATCTGTTTGTTCCGTACTGGTCCATCCATCATCAAAGTTTGTTGTGTTGAAAGCGAAAGAACTTTTTATTGCCGGAGAACTAGTGGGTGGCTTTTTAGTTTCTTGTCCTACAGACTGGCCAGCCGGAAGTTCTATTAGCGGATGGCTGGTAGAAATTGGTGAATAGTAATATGCATTGCTAAAGAGTTCGTTGCTGCTAAAAGTACCTTCGCGTTTCGTTGCTGCGCCTGCCTGCAATACAAGACTCCATTCCTGAATACCGGAGAAATAATGCCTGGTAAATTGGTACGTTACTTTCTCGAGTGCAATGTTTTGTGTTGTTAAAAGTTTGCCCCATTTGTCTGAATTGTCTTTTTTACTCCAAGCCTCGAGTACACTTTTTTGAGGAATGATCGTGAGGTTGTTTCCGCTGATTTGATAGGTTCCGTTTTCTTTCCCCAAAAGAATTTTGTCCATCAACGGATCGAACGCTTTTGAAATAAAGGTATAGGTACCATTTTCATTGAGAGTATACTGACGGATGATGTAGTTCATAACGCCATTATTCATTCTGAAACTTGACTGGTCACTTGCGCTCATTGTCCATATGCCAAGGATAGATTTGTTGTCACTGGTATTGCTAGCAGCCTGGGAATTCGCTTCAACTTTCTTGAGATCAACAGACTCTAGAAAATTTTTAATCTCGGATTGATAATCTTCCGTGTTGGTCAAAATAACAATACTCATGCACCGCCCATGACTACTCGCGGTGACCAGCATAGCTGCCGATTGACCACCGCTGAATTCAAATGGAGCAACACCACTTT
>JBDTTT010000105.1:0-19884 GCA_039930485.1 Chryseolinea sp. | reverse complement strand
TGGAATCACGTGCCGATGCTTTGGAGATTGAATATCAAGGTGCAATTATAGCCACCTCGACCCTTCATATCTTAACGGTTGGTATTAATCAATATCAAAACTCGTCATACAACTTAAACTACGCGCGGTCAGATGCGCAGGCGTTTTTAGAAAAAGTGCAGGAGAAAGGTAAGTCGATATTTAAACGGGTTAACCCTATTGGTATTTACGATCAGGATGCCACCAAGGAAAATATAATCAAAGGCTTTAAAGCGATAGCAGCCACTGCGAAGCCCGAAGACTTATTTATTTTCTACTATGCAGGTCACGGAACAATTGATGAAGACAATGCTGATCAGTTCTATTTCGTGCCTACCGATGTAACCAAGCTTTATGGCGATCCGAAACAACTTCAGACAAAAGCCATCTCGATGAGTGAAGTGAGAGAGTTGTTCACGCAAGTGAAATCGCAAAAGCTATTGATGTTGCTGGATGCTTGCCACTCGGGAGCTGCGTTAAAGAATTTTAATGTGCGTGGTGCCGCTACGGATGAGAAAGCGATAGTTCAGCTTGCTCGCAGCACAGGAATTGTAGCGATCGCATCCAGCGGTTCAAAACAATTTGCCACTGAGTTCGAAGAGTTGAAGCACGGTGTATTTACATACGCATTGCTTGAAGCCATGGATGGTAAAGGCGATAATGGTGACAAAAAGTTAACTGTAAACGAACTTAAGTTCTATATGGAAGACCGTGTACCAGAACTTACTAAACAGTATGGTGGCACAGCTCAATATCCAACAGGTTATATTACCGGTAATGACTTCCCAATCACAGTAATAGAAAAACAATAAGTCGCGGTAAGAATTTAGCGCAATAAAAAAGCCTCTCGATATTTATCGGGAGGCTTTTTTATTTGATGTTAGATGATCTACTATGCAGCAACTCCGTCTGCCAGTAAAATCACTTTGTTTTTTAATACTTCTACAACACCACCTGTTATCGGAAGGTTTTGAACACCTTCTTTACTCTTGTACTCAACATTACCTTCTTTCAACAAACTGATGAGTGGAGCGTGATGATCTAAAACTTGAAACGAACCATCAGAACCCGGGAAGGTTACTGAAGTCACTTCGCCTTCAAATACTTTTTTTTCAGGTGTTAATATTTCTAAATGCATATTAATAATTTGAAGATTGGTCGATGTGCAAATTTGAAGACGAACGCATTTTCAAATTTGCACATCGACACATTGTTAATTAACCCTTCGCTTCTGCCATCATCTTCTCGCCCTTCTCAATGGCTTGTGCCATGTTACCTACAAGGTTGAAGGCCATTTCAGGAAGGTGATCATATTGACCATCCATGATCGCGTTGAAATCTTTGATGGTATCTTTAATATCAACCAAAACACCTTTCAAACCAGTGAAGGCTTCTGCTACGTGGAAGGGTTGTGACAAGAAACGTTGTACACGTCTTGCGCGGTGAACCACTTGCTTATCTTCGTCAGACAATTCATCCATACCAAGAATGGCGATGATGTCCTGTAATTCTTTGTAACGCTGAAGAATGCTCTTCACACGTTGTGCGCAATTGTAATGTTCTTCACCAACGATGTCGGCACGAAGGATACGGGAAGTAGAGTCCAATGGATCTACCGCAGGATAGATACCAAGCTCAGAAATCTTACGACTCAATACAGTTGTAGCATCCAAGTGAGCAAATGTTGTTGCAGGAGCAGGGTCAGTTAAGTCATCGGCAGGAACGTAAACGGCCTGTACAGATGTGATCGAACCATTCTTAGTAGAAGTAATACGCTCTTGCATTAATCCCATTTCAGTTGCCAATGTAGGCTGATATCCTACGGCTGATGGCATACGACCAAGAAGTGCCGATACTTCAGAACCTGCTTGCGTGAAACGGAAGATATTATCAACGAAGAAAAGAATATCTTTTCCTTTTCCTTGTCCATCACCGTCACGGAAATATTCAGCAACAGTCAAACCTGAAAGCGCCACACGAGCACGTGCTCCAGGAGGTTCGTTCATTTGTCCGAACACGAAGGTTGCTTTTGAATCTTTTAATTTCTCCTGATCTACTTTAGAAAGATCCCAACCACCTTCGTGGAGAGAATGCATGAATTCATCACCATAATCAACAATACCCGCTTCAATCATTTCGCGAAGCAAGTCATTACCCTCACGGGTTCTTTCACCCACACCGGCAAACACAGAAAGACCAGCATACGCTTTCGCGATGTTGTTAATCAATTCCTGAATCAATACAGTTTTGCCAACACCGGCACCACCGAACAATCCGATTTTACCACCTTTTGCATAAGGCTCAATCAAGTCGATAACTTTAATACCAGTAAAAAGAATTTCAGTTGAAGTAGAAAGATCTTCAAATTTTGGAGCAGCACGGTGGATAGGAAGTGATCCAGTACCTTTTGGCTGAGGGATACCATCGATAGCATCACCTACTACGTTGAACAAACGGCCTTTAATATCTTCACCAATGGTCATTTGGATTGGAGATCCTGTGTCAGTCACTTTCATCCCGCGAACCAAACCTTCAGTACCTTCCATTGAGATGGTACGTACACGGTCTTCGCCTAAGTGTTGCTGGCATTCCAGCACTACTTTGGTGCCATCGCCTTTTGTTACAATCAAGGAATCAAGGATGTTCGGAAGTTTAGAACCTTCGCCATCGAAGGCTACGTCCACTACCGGACCAATTACCTGGGTGATCTTGCCAATATTTGCCATTTTATCTGTTTTGTTGAGATTTCTGTCCTAAAAATGCGAGCGCAAAAGTAGGGAGTTAAGCACGAAGTACAAAGGACGAACTATGAATAATTAGGGATTTTGATGAGTAAATATCAGCCCTTTAGCAGCAGCCAAAAAGCTCTGAAATTTTAAAGATTTGTAGCGTTTTAATGCGAAGAATAATCTTTCCCCACTACACCAATCTAAAACTGTTTCTACTGTGGAATAGACAATTTTGCTTGAAATCTTTGCCTGCTGTCCATGGCTTACTAACTGACTTCAGGCTGCATTCAGGGCAATTCGAAAGGTAGTCCCTTGGTTTTCTTCGGAGGCTTTAACAAAAATCTTCCCGTTATGATAGGTATCCACAATTCGTTGTGCCAATGTAAGCCCAAGGCCCCAGCCTCGCTTTTTGGTCGTGAATCCAGGACGGAAAACCATTTGAATTTTGGATCGGGGAATACCTTTTCCAGTATCTGAAATATCGATGAAAACTTTGCCCTCATTGCCTCTTAAAATTTTGATGGCGATGGTGCCGCTATTACCCATGGCATCAACCGCATTCTTGCAGAGGTTTTCAATTACCCATTCGAATAATGGAGCGTGAACATTTGCGCTGATATTATCCGACAATGTAAATACCTCCATTTTTATTTTGGATGACACGCGAGGCCGTAGGTAGTTCACTACATTGTTGATGAGGAACACTACATTTTCTTTTTTCAAAACAGGCACTGATCCAATACTGGAGAAGCGTTCCGTTACCATGCGCAGTTTCTGGATATCTTTTTCTAATTCTTCTACGATACCCTTCTCTTTCAATTCAGGATAATCCCGAATTACTTCTGCCCATGCCATCAAAGAAGAGATAGGTGTGCCCAACTGATGTGCTGTTTCCTTTGCAAGACCAACCCACACTTGATTTTGTTCTGCTGTTCGCGAATAACTAAAAGCCAGATACGAAATGAATGCGAAGATGGCAATAACAGAAAGTTGGATGAAAGGATAGGCGATAAGCTGCGTCAGCAAAAAAGAGTTTTTGTAATAGATGTATTGTGTTCCGAATGTTTCCCCTGTTTGTGGATCGCGCAGTGTAACACGAATGGGATCGTACGACTTGCCCATCATGGAGATTTCATTGGCGAGAAAAGTTTCTTTTCTTTTCTCACTCCACTTTTCTTTTACATCGATATTCCGAATGGATAATATTTTTCCTTTCTCATCAATCTGGATAATGGGAATGGAATTGTTTTGGAAAAGAATTTCCTGTGCGATGAAGTTTACATCACCTGATGTTCCTTCATCGTTCGCAAAGAACTCGATAGCCTTGGCATACAGTTGTACCTGCTGACGTTCGCGCTCTTTTAGTTGATCAACCAATACATTGGTGTAGTAAATGGAACCGATACTGATCAGCACAGAAATGCCCAACACCACCCATTTCAGATTGGTGTTGTTCTGATAAAAATCGATCGTTGGTGCAGTATTCTTGGTAGTCATCAACAAAAAGAAAGGTACGATTTACGCGATACAATTTACGATTTCTTAGCATTCGTAAATTAAACCGGTAATCGTACCTCGTAAATTATACCTCGTACCTATTGACTAGTTTTTCATCATAAACCACTTGGCCATCACCTTGTAATTGATTTTTGTGCCATGCATTAAAATACCAACACGGTAAATTCTTCCGGCAGCCCAGGTTGTTAAAATAAAACCACCAATTAAAGAGACCATCGACAATGCTAATTGCCAGGCGGGCACTCCAAAGCCAATACGCCCCATCATAGCAATTGGAGATGTGAATGGTATGATGGAAAGCCAAATGCTAATGGTACCGTGTGGATCTTGTAAGATGAACGTGAACAATCCGAAATATGAAATCAACAAGGGTATTGTAATGGGAAACATGAACTGCTGTGCTTCCGCAGGACTATCAACAGCTGAACCAACAGCTGCGAAAAGCGCTCCATACAAAAGATATCCTCCGATAAAGAAGAATACAAAAACAGAAACAATTTTTGTATAAGGTATCTCGCTGAGTGCCTGGAGGAGCTCAATAGATTGGGCTTGTTGTACCTGTGGACTTTGCTGAGTCATTTGCTCTGCCATTTGTTGCTGGGGCATCTTAAGCCCGAAAAGTCCAAGCACAACCGATGATACTGTTGTAATCAGAATGATCCAGATGAGGAATTGTAACAGTCCTACGGTTGCAAGTCCAATGATCTTACCCATCATTAATTGAAAGGGTTTGACAGATGAGACAATTACCTCTACTACTTTGCTGGTTTTCTCTTCAATTATTCCCTGCATTATTTGGGCTCCATAAATGAAAATGAACATGTACATTAGTATTCCTCCAGCCATACCTACACCAAACAGTACATTCGAGTTTGATTTCTTTTCGTCTCCGGTCTCAGAAAGATTTACGTTTTGAATCGATATATCTGTTTTCAAACTGTCCAGTATCTTTTTATCGATATTAAACTTCTGCATCTTTAAATCTTTGACACGGTCCTCTAGCATGCCTTCTAAATCGCCTACTTCTGTTGGACTTGGATTTACTTTTGTGTAGAACGCTAATCCTCTTGGTGATGATAAATCAAAAGCAGGAACATAAAGAAGCCCGTAACTGTCGTCTTGTTGAAATGCCTTTTTAGCATCCTCAATTTTACCATCAAACTTCTTGAAAATAAATTTTGAAGTGTCGGGCAAAAAGAAACCACTTTCATCTACATAGTGAACTACGTTTTTTGTAGCATTCTTTTTTTGCTCCATCGCCACATAAACCAATACGGCCATGATGGCCGGGAAAATCAACGGCAATAAAATAGTAGCAATTAAAAATGATTTTTTCTGCACACGGTTCAAAACCTCGCGCTGAATGATTAACCATATCTTATTCATCTGAACCTCCTTTCACCAGTGTGATAAATATTTCGCTCATTGTTGGAATTTTTTCAATAAAACTTTGCACTTCCGTAACCTCTGTTAAATCGCGTATCAATTGATTGGGTGTTAGCAATCCCTTAATGCGAACTGTGGATTTAAAATGATTGTCTTCTACGTTCTTCTGATCCATTACATCATACTTATCAGGCGAAAGTGAAAATGTTCCTTGATGCTCTACAGAGAAGGTATGTGTACGATACATTTCCTTCACCTGCTTTTTCGATCCTTCTAAAATCTTTTGTGATTTATTGATCAGGGCAATGTGATCGCACAAATCCTCAACAGTTTCCATGCGGTGTGTTGAAAAAATAACGGTGCAACCTTTTGCTTTCAGCTCTAAAATTTCTTGTGTAATCAATTGAGCATTTACCGGATCGAAACCAGAAAAGGGTTCATCCAAAATAATAAGCTTAGGTTCATGCATCACCGTGCTGATGAACTGCACTTTCTGCGCCATGCCTTTGCTAAGGTCTTCTACTTTTTTGTTCCACCAGTCGGTGATCTCAAATTTCTTCATCCAGGCTTTGCTCAATTCAACAGCCCTCGCTTTGCTCAAGCCTTTTAATTGTGCAAAGTAAATAAGTTGTTCACCTACCTTTAATTTTTTGTAGAGACCTCGTTCTTCCGGTAAATAACCAATCGTTCCAACATGTTTTTCGTTGAGTTTCTCTCCGAAGATTGAAATCTCACCGCTGTCGGCATTGATGATTTGATTGATGATGCGGATGAGGGTGGTTTTGCCAGCGCCATTGGGTCCGAGCAGACCAAAGATGGTTTGTTGCGGAATGGAGA
Organism: Chryseolinea sp.; assembly: GCA_039930485.1. Lineage (GTDB taxonomy): Bacteria > Bacteroidota > Bacteroidia > Cytophagales > Cyclobacteriaceae > Chryseolinea. The sequence continues at coordinate 13,396 of JBDTTT010000105.1, read as the reverse complement.
GGCTTACCTGATCGAGCGCCAAATGATTGGTATAGCGCTTGGTAACGTTGTTTGCGAGTAATGCTTCCACGAAGATTTAAGTTGTTGGTATATAAGTGTCGAATGATTGTAATAAATTACAAAAAAATGATCCCATCGTAATGTATTATTTCAATATGTGATGCATCCTCCACCTCGTGTTGTAAAGTTAATTGGATATGATTCGAAATTACCTCTGGTTTGTCGCAATTGGGATATTATTTTTCTATTCTTCTGATGTACTTGCTCAACAAGACAGTGTAAAGACTCCGAAACGTTTTAGGCTTACACCTTTGCCGGTTATTTATTATTCGCCCGAAACAAGGCTGGGCTTTGGAGGATTACTAGCAGCAAACTTTGAAACTGTTAAAGTTTCGGATACGCTTACCACAACATCCTACGCCCAAACCTATGTTCTATATACACAGCAAAAGCAATATGACCTTGGTTTTAAAACGCGTGTCTACATGCCGAAGAATAAAACCATTCTACAGGTTAAGTTTAACTACACGTATTTTCCGGAATACTATTTTGGAATTGAAAATGAAGATCCGCTATCCAGAAAAGATACCATTGAATACAATCAGATTGCAGGCGACTTTCGATTTTATACGAAACTAAAGAAGTATGTATTTCTCGGTGGTGCTTTCCGGTTCAATAAAATCAGCAACGTAAACTCAGGCATCGGGCACTTGCAGATGGATAAGCCCTTGGGCTATGATGATTATTGGGGTGTTGGTTTTGCACCGGCACTTACTATTGAAACGCGTGATAGTTTTGTTTATCCCCGAAAGGGATTTTACCTCGAAGCATTATTTTTTATTCAGCCATCGTTTAACAAAACGAGTTATGCCTTTCAATCTTTTAAGGTAGATGTTCGAAAATATTTTCCGGTAACATGGCTTAGCGAATTTGATGCGCTCGCACTTCAGTTTGTTGCCAACCTCAATGGAGGCGATGTTCCTTTTAAAGACATGGCCGACATTGGTGGAGCGAATACAATGCGCGGATATTATACAGGTTTCTACCGCTACAATAATCTCTATGCATTTCAAACCGAGTACCGTGCCCATGTTTGGTGGAGGTTAGGTTTCACTGCGTGGGTAGGTGCAGCATTAACTCCGATGAAGTGGTATTCCATTGGCGACAACTCTGTAAAGCCTAATGCAGGTATTGGCTTGCGCCTGATGCTGAACAAAAGTGATCGATTAAATATTCGAGTCGATCAGGGTTTTGGTAAGAAGGATCAAAAAGGATTTTACTTAGATATTGCTGAAGCCTATTAACAAGAAGTTATTACAACTTCGAGATCTTCCCTCTCAATAAAAAGTCTGCCAATACTAAAGCAGCCATCGCTTCAACAATGGGTACGGCACGTGGCACAACGCAAGGGTCATGCCTGCCCTTACCACTCACAGTTGCTTCATTACCATGCTTATCAACACTAGGTTGATCCTGCATAATGGTAGCAACGGGTTTGAAGGCTACATTAAAATAAATATCCTCCCCATTTGAAATACCTCCTTGTATTCCTCCTGAATGATTTGTTTTGGTTCGGATGCGTTCGCCATCATTATAAAATTCATCGTTGTGCTGGGAGCCGAGTTGCTTCACACCTTCAAAGCCACTTCCATACTCAAAACCTTTTACAGCGTTGATGCTCAACATAGCTTTGCCTAATTCAGCATGAAGTTTATCGAATACAGGTTCACCTAAACCAACGGGTGTATTTTTTATAACACAGGTTACAATACCTCCAATCGTATCACGAGCAAGACGAACTTCGTCAATGCGTTCAATCATCTTTTCAGCAATAGCCTGATCCGGGCAACGAACAATGTTATCTTCTGTTTTACTCAGATCAAGTTGTGAGTAATGTGGTGTTGTAATTTCTCCGACTTGCGATACATAAGCGGCAACATCAACTCCTTCATGCTTTAACAAAAGTTTTGCAATAGCACCCGCTGCTACACGAGCTGCTGTTTCACGAGCAGAACTCCTTCCGCCTCCGCGATAATCGCGGTTGCCATATTTTGCATCGTAAGTATAATCAGCATGCGATGGACGAAAGGTTTCAGCGATATGACTGTAGTCTTTGCTGCGCTGATCCTGGTTTTCAATCACCAAAGCAATGGGTGTTCCGGTTGACTTACCTTCAAAAACTCCACTGAGAATTTTAAAAGTATCGTCCTCTTTACGTTGGGTTGTGATTTTAGACTGACCCGGTTTTCTTCTGTCGAGTTCAGATTGAATATAGGCTTCATCAATTGCTAATCCAGCCGGACAGCCATCAAGAATTACTCCGATGGCCGGGCCATGCGATTCACCAAAGGTGGAGATTTTAAAAAGTGTTCCGTATATATTGCTCATGCGAGCACGAAGATAGAAGAAGCACAGGAATTAATTTCAACGATTTTTAAAACTCGATGGCTCATGTTCAGGGGAAAGGACCGACACGCAAATCATTTTTGTTAAACTTTGCTCCAGAGGAGCAACCTTTTTGTAGGAATAAAATGAAGTTAGCGCACTGGCTCCAGAGGAGCCACCTAATCATTCACTTCTTCAAAAATTATGGAGAACGTCAGGTGGCTCCTCCGGAGCCAGGTAAAATCATTAAATGGTGACGCTACAAAGAGGCTGCTCCTCCGGAGCAAAACCCGTGTTCTGAGAAAAGGTAAAGGAGAGACCGGTATTACTTTGATGTATTTACTTTTTGAAAATCAAATATCCTGCACCCATCAGCATCACGGCAACAAAGCCGTTGAAAGCCCACATTTGCCAGCTCGTATCGCGTGCAGAAAGTAAAGTATTGTCGGCATCACCAATTTTATCGTAGAAGCTTCCAAGGTCGTTCGATTGAATGACTTCGTTCTTTTTACTCTCACCCGTTACATATACTGTTAACTGCGATTTTAGCGTGTCATACTTTTTTTCTTTTGGATTGAAGTAAACCCACTGAACATAATCACCCAATTTAAACTGCCCGGGTTCTTTTGGAATCATATAGTAACTAAACGATTTTCTTCCGGTTACACGATTGTTATCGCGATTGATATCCTGACGAACATTGGGCTCATACCATTCAAAGGCACCATCTTGTTTTACATTCGGTTTCTCGACAGATGAAATATTACCTTCACCAATAACATGAAATTCATAGGCTGCACTTTGTCCGGTCTCTAAATCAGTGCTTCGCATGCGTTCATCTAAACGATAATCGCCAACGGCAACAACATCGCGCAAAGGATGCGGAGGTAATTGTTTTACCCTTACTGTTTTGGCTTTTGTGTAGAATGTTTTGAAATCTTCCTTTCGGTTTTGCCCAAAGAAGGAAGGATTTTTTGCCACTTTATATTTTATCATTTCCAATCCAAGACTTGGAAAATGAATCGATTCTGCATTAAACGGAAAATAAACAGCCTTATAAATTTTATATTGATCGTACACTTTACCTCTTATCGTTACACGTTCGGCATTGATGTTTTCAATGTTGAAGTTTTCTTCCCAGGAATTCGCTGGTTTTAATTTCTTTAAGATATCCGTTAACTGTTTATTCAAATCATAAAATTGAAAGGGTGCCTGATTTTGTTCTGAAAGAAAAAATGAAAGCGTTGCCTCAAAACCTTCACCTACATAAACTTCATCTTTATTGGTAGTCAGTGCGAGAAAGGCATCTTCTTTCAGATCAATAAACTCTGGCTCGCCACGATTCGCAGTTCCGGATGGATCACGATCGAAGAAACCACTAAACGGATCGCGTTGTTGTTGAACAGGTGGTCCTACTTTTACTTTCTTGCCGGCAATGGTAAATGATTTGTCATTCACCTTCATTGTGAAAGTAGGAATCGTATAAGTACCCTGCTTACTGGGCAGGTAAGTCATAATCACACTTTGCGATGAAGAAATATTTCCATTAACAATATTGGTTGTTGATTGGCTGGATGTTCCTCGTTTTACAAATCCAGTGATGTCAGGAAAATTATCATAGCTCTTGAGTCGTTCGTTTTGCACCGTCACCGTGATGGTCCACGCCTGGTTCTCGCCAATTTCATTTGGCCCCAAAACGATTTGAATATTTTGGGCTATTACAGCAGTAATAGAGCTGTAAAGCAGTGAAAAAACCAAAAAAGAGCGTTTCAAAAAAAAGAATGTCATGTTTATAATCCTCCAGATAAAAATTCCGTTACAAAAATAGCCTAATCCTAAAACAGTCTAAAAGAAGGTTTCAACCGTTTGAATAAAAAACGACAAAAAACGTCTTATAAAGAGAAGTTCACCCCTCTTTTTGAAGGATGAACGAAAGTTGAAGATTGTTCTTTTGGTTTTTGTTACAATTCTTTAACTTAACACTTGTTAGGAAACTAAATTTTTTAAACTCTATCAGTTTTTGCCATGTTGAATTATGTAAAATTAGTGCTCACAAAAGTGAGTTTCAGTGCAGCGCTCTTTGAAAAAGAGCTCCGAAAAGCAATCAAATTGCTGATTGCTGAAGAAGTAAGCGACCTCAGGCAATGGTGCTACACCAAGTTTGGGAATCAACACGAAGCCATCTTACAACGCTGTTTCGTGGCAGTTTAGAAAAGAAATTATCGAACTAAAAAATTAAAAGCCTCCGGATTTTCTGGGGGCCTTTTAGTTTGTGAGCGGCCACTGATTCACAAAATAATAATTAACCTTTCCTCTTAAAGAGAGAGGCTATTCTTTGTGCAGTACGTTTCTCAAACTTCCAGAAGAAACGAAACTGACCAAAAAGAAATCCATATCCTAACAAGATGATGTTGTAGAATGGCAGTATGAAAATGTAATATAATACTGAAGCAATAGTTGTTTTACCTTCTTCGCCTGCAAGTAATTCAAGTAAAGGTTTCTTGATGAATAAAACAGTGAAGCCGGTACAGGCAAAAACAATCAACACAACAATTACCTGCATGATACTATGCAGTTGCCAGCGTTGTTTCAGTCGTTCGAGCCAGTGTGGTGTTGACATTAATTAATTCGAGGTCAAGTTGATAAAGGATTTCCAAAGTCCATAGTCCGGAGGAGGCGCTTGCACCATCATGTTTTCTTTTTTTACAGGATGAATGAATTCCAATTTTCTCGCGTGGAGGTAAATGCTTCCATCATCATTAGCAGAATCATCTCCATATTTTACATCACCTTTTATAACACTTCCCATGCTGGCTAACTGAACGCGAATTTGATGCGGCCTTCCGGTTACAGGTTTTACTTCCAACAACCAGTGTCCGCTTTGTGTTCCGATAATTTTATAATGAAGTTCTGAGCGTAACGCACCTACGGTTTCTTTTTTGAATGCAGTCGTTTTGTTTTTGCTTTCGTCCTTTAATAACCAATGGAGCAATGTACCCTCAGTGTGCACAGGTTTACTTTTTACAATGGCCCAATATGTTTTTTTGGTTTCGCGTTCGCGGAATAGTGCGTTCATTCGCTCAAGCGATTTAGAAGTACGTGCTAACACCACCACACCACTTACCGGTCGATCGAGCCGATGTACTACGCCCAGAAAAACGGCACCGGGCTTATCGTGCTTTTCTTTAATGTAGGCTTTACAAAGTTCGGCCAACGGCACATCACCTGTAGCATCGCCTTGTACCAAAACACCAGCCGATTTATTTACCACCAGTAAGTGATTGTCCTCGTAAAGTACAGTGAAGAGAGTTTTGGCCATGAGTTGAATTGAAATCAAACATCTTAAATTTTGGTATCTTTAGAAAGGATTGTGAAAATCAATCGGGGTATCCCGGATAAATACAATTTTTACTTGGTGCCAACTACAATGTGATAATCATCAAAAGTGTATTTTTGCTGCTTAATCTCATCTTTAGAGTTGAATGGAAGAGCGTATCAATAGTCTTTTAAAAGAAGTAATAGAATTCGCAGCCAGTGATAAGCAGGCTGTCGAGAATTTCAGGCTTAAATACATTAGCAAGAAGGGCGCTATTACTGAATTGTTTGAAGAAATGAAAACAATGCCGGTAGAGGTGAAGAAGAATGTTGGAAAAATCTTAAACCAACTCAAACAAACTGCTGAAGCAAAACTAGCGGAGATGAATCATCAAGTTGAAACGTCTTCAGTGAGTAAAGTTGATATTGATCTTTCGTTGCCCCCCGTTTCGAATAAAATAGGGAACCTTCACCCATTGTCTCTTACGAAGCATCGCATTATTGAAATCTTTGAACGCCTCGGATTTAATGTAGCCGATGGTCCGGAAATAGAGGACGATTGGCATAATTTCTCTGCCTTGAATTTTCCTGAGAATCATCCGGCTCGCGAGATGCAGGACACTTTCTTTGTGGAAAAGAAAAGTGAGAAGAACAAAGATGAAATGTTATTACGTACGCATACATCGAACGTACAAATAAGAATGATGGAAACACAGAAACCTCCCATGCGTGCCATCATGCCTGGTCGTGTGTATCGCAATGAGGCGATCTCTGCGCGGGCGCATTGTTTCTTTCATCAGGTTGAAGGTTTATATGTGGATAAGAATGTAAGCTTTGCTGACCTAAAGCAGACCATTCTTCATTTTGCAAAAGAGATGTATGGCAAAGACGCAACAATTCGTTTGCGCCCATCATACTTCCCATTTACAGAGCCAAGTGCAGAGATCGATGTCTCTTGTTTTATCTGTGGTAGCAAAGGTTGTAACATCTGTAAATATTCTGGTTGGGTAGAAATTGCAGGGGCAGGCATGGTACATCCCAATGTATTGCGCAATTGTGGAATTGATCCGGAAGAATATACAGGCTTTGCTTTTGGTATGGGTATTGAACGCATCACTATGTTGCGTTACCAGATAAATGATTTGCGTTTGTTCTCGGAGAACGATGTGCGTTTCCTTCGTCAGTTTCAAAGCACAGTGTAAATGAAAATAGAAGCACTTCACACCATTGGCGTTATCGGCACCGGAACCATGGGCCAGGGCATTGCGCAGGTGTGTGCTCAATCGGGTTATGAAGTTTTGCTTTATGATGCACAACCCGAACAAATTAAAGGTGCTTTATTATCAATCGAAAAAAACACAGCTGCTTTAATAGAAAAGGGAAGATTAAGTGAAGAACAACGAAAGAATATCCTTCTAAAGATTCGTGCCGTTGAAGATTTTCGTCAACTGAAAGTTGATCTGGTGATTGAAGCCATTGTTGAAAAGTTGGAGATAAAGCAAAAAATATTTCTGGAGCTTGAGAGAATCAATTCAAGTGATTGCATTTTCGTCAGCAACACATCCTCCATATCCATTACTGAAATAGCTTCAGTGCTCAAACATCAGGGTAGATTTGCAGGACTTCATTTTTTTAATCCCGCACCAGTAATGAAACTGGTGGAGATTATTTCGGGTGCCAAAACAAACGAAGAAACTGTTAACACACTTCAAAATTTTTCTGAAAAACTTTTAAAGATTACGGTACTGGCAAATGACTCTCCTGGATTTATTGTGAACCGTGTTGCAAGATTATTTTACGTTGAGTCACTAAAAGCCTTAGAAGAAAAAACAGCAGATTTTAAAACGATTGATGCCTTGATGAAGAATGTGGGTTTTAAAATGGGCCCGTTCGAGCTAATGGACTTAATTGGAGTCGATACAAATTTTGCAGTGACCAGTTCTATGTATGAAGCATTCCATCATGAGTCACGCTTCAGACCAAGTAAAATACAACAGCAGAAAGTAAATGCCGGTCATCTTGGTCGCAAGTCAGGGAAAGGCTTTTATGAATACTAGACCCACCAGGTGAACGTTATTAAGTATCATTTGATTTGATGGAAATGGAGAAAATAGATCGTGTGGTGAAGAGAATTACATTAGGCTGCTTACTATTCTCATTGACTTTCTTTAGCAGTTGTGCACCCGACCTTACGGATGACGCAATACCGTACGTTCAGTTTACTAACATTATCATAAACGTGTCTACTCATCCGTCACTCCAATTGGATGGGGGTTATGAATATATTGGTGGTGGTGTGCGGGGTATTATTCTGTACCGAAAAAATGGATCTACTTATATTGCCTACGAACGCAACAGCTCTTTTCATCCGAATGAAGCCTGTGCAACGGTGGATGTAGACATCTCTGGTCTATTCATAATAGACACATGCAGTAATTCCACTTTTAGTTTAAGTAACGGAAATCCGACCAGTGGGCCAGCCATTACACCGCTTCGTAGATATGTGGTTCAACTAAATGCTTTTGAGCTAACGATTACAGATGATATTGCAAATTGATTTAAGATTTTGCTAATGAATCGGAACGTTAACGTGTCGCTCTGCATGATACGAGGAGCGTACAAGCGGACCAGACTCAACATATTTTAGTCCGCGCTTCAATCCTTCTTCTTTGTAAAGTTCGAATGTATCGGGATGAATAAATTCAGCTACTTCCAAATGCATTTTAGTAGGCTGCAAATATTGGCCAAGCGTTAAGATGAGCAAACCGTTTTCGGCCAGGTCATCCATTGCTTTGTAAAGTTCTTCTTTTGTTTCGCCTAAACCCAGCATGATTCCGGATTTAGTGCGCATGCCCGCTTCTCGAATTCTTTTTATCTGTTCCAAGCTGCGTTCATACTTTGCTTGTGGACGAACCATTCGGTAAAGTCTTCCAACCGTTTCCATGTTGTGGCTCACTACTTCTTGCTTGCCTTCAATCATGCGATAGAGTGCATCCCAGTTACCCTTTGTATCGGGTATGAGTGTTTCAATAGTTGTCTCCGGACTGACTTTTTTTGTTTCCACGACAGTGTTGTACCACACTTCTGCTCCGCGGTCTTTTAATTCATCGCGATTTACGGAAGTGATCACGGCATGTTTAACGCCCATCAATTTAATAGCTTCCGCTACGCGCTTTGGTTCATCAAGATCGTATTCGGTTGGGCGACCTGTGGCAACGGCACAAAACGTGCATGAACGTGTACATACATTTCCAAGAATCATGAACGTTGCGGTACCTGCTCCCCAGCACTCGCCCATATTTGGGCAATTTCCACTTTCACAAATGGTGTGAAGTTTATACTCATCCACCAGTTTGCGTACGCGGGCGTAATCCGGGCCAACAGGTAATTTTACCCGAAGCCAATTTGGCTTACGTTTTTTTGTTTCTTCTTGTGATATGACAGGCAGTTCGATCATGATTGCTGTTTATTGATAGTTGACCGATTTAGAAAACGGACACTATCAACTAAAAACTAATTACTTACCAATAAGTTCCTTGTATTGTGCTGCTGTTAGAAGTTCAGCAACGGAACCCTTTACCTCTACCTTAATCATCCATCCATCACCATAGGGATCAGAATTTACTTTTTCAGGGCTGCCATCTAAGATTGGATTTACTTCCAGCACTTTGCCGGTAATGGGCATATAGAGATCAGAAACTGTTTTAACAGCTTCCACAGTTCCAAAAATTTCGTGCTCTGCTATTTCCTGTCCTACCGAACTAATATCCACATAAACTATATCGCCTAACTCGCCTTGAGCGAAATCGGTTATACCAACAAATGCTGTATTTCCTTCAATTTTAACCCACTCGTGGTCTTTTGTGTACTTTAATCCGTCAGGAATGTTCATAGTCTAGGTTTTAAATGGCCTCAAAAATACGGTCTAGGCCGGCAAGTTCAAAACTCGAAACGGAAGACTCAAGACTAAAAAGGGAACTTATTTATTGTGCTAAGCTAAATCGAACCTGAGCGCCAAAGCGGGTAGTGGTTCTTCTGTAGGAGCTTGAAACAACAGGATCGTTTATAGTGCGATCGTAATAAAGCTGAATACTTAGCTTTTGACTAACAGTATAATTCAGACTAGGCTTAATTTGATAGTTAACATTACCATTTGTGATGATGTTAAGCTCATCGACTTTGCGTTGAATAGTCTTTTGATCAGAAACAGTAGCATTCAACTTAAAGGTAAGATCGTTCTTCAATACAATGGTGCGACCTTGTGATTTGAATGGAAGTTTCATTCCTGTTTTTGTAAAGCCCATTTCGAAGGATACATCTTTGCTTGTTTGTTCGGTGATTTGTGCATTCGATATATTCAATGCGAGATCACGTTTGGTTTTATATTGGAAGTTAGCGGTTATTTTACTCTTCGTGCGAATACTTATACCAATAAGAGGAGAGAACTGTTCTGAGATAAGAACCTGGCTGATTACATACATGGGTATCAGTTTACCATCTACACTCTTACCAAAGTAACTACTGTTGTAATCTTCTACTGAGTGATCAATGCTTAGATAATCCTGAGAGTTGGGGTCATTAAACTCCAATGAGTTGGAATAGTTCAATACGGAATACGAGGATTGATAGGCATGACTAACGGTCACTGATTGAAATATATCTTTAAAACCCTTCAACTTATTCAAACCGGTATAATCTAACCGCCAGTTGGGGAGTGGTGTTTTTTGAAAAGGAGTAAGACTGATCGTATTAACATTCTTGCCACTGTATGCAGCGATAAAGGCTGGTATTATAACATCTTGTGATGTGGTGTCATAAAGTTCACCACCACCATTAATAAAGTTAAATCGGTCTTTTATAGCGATGAGATTTTCTTCAAACTTTTTAAATACACTCGATTCCGTTTCATCATTGCTTTTTTCGAAAGCTGTTTTAATAGTGAGATAGGATATGCGATAACTTCCGCTTCGGTTAGGATTTAGTGATTCATACCTGGCTGAGTCAAGATTATAACGATATATTTCCTGATAGGAACTACTCGACTCTTTTTTTAAATCGATTTGGATTTTTAAATCAGCGGTAGGTTCAATATTTGCACGAAGATTAAAATTATCGGTCCGAGCCTGACTGAACGGTGTGGTAATACCAGAATTTTTAGTGAGGTACCCCGCCTCTGCTAAAGAAGTACGAATATTTGGATTTTGATCTCCTAACACAAAACCCCAACCCGGTGTTTTCCAGTTTTCATCCATTCCAAAAAACTTTGGTGTGCCCGAATAGCCTGGAAGAATTGTGCCTTCTGACCGTTCATAGGAGCCATTAATTGACCGCACTGACATAATCAATTTAGCAATTCCTTTAATGAGGGGAGGCGTTGTCCTTACGGTATCAGGTGGTGGCTTTACGGTTGGGTTGGTAGACTTGCGCGCAGGTACCGGCTTTGGTGGAGTGTTAATCTCTTTCAAAAACTTTACTTTGTTATAAAGCTTTAGCAGATCAACACGCCCGGTAAGGTTTTGTGTTTTTTTATTGTCGATAATGTTTTTAAAGTCAAGGTCATCAGGAATGTCATTCAGACCATCCGGTTGCCCAGGACTTTTGTCGGGTTTATTTAATGGCCCCGCTTTCCAGTTGTAATTCACCTGGTAGCGATAGTCTGCCCCAAGCCAGTCCGTTACCGGAAGCTTATCAAGAGGCAATGTGTAATTGAGTGTAATGTTCTGTTCAAAGTTTTTCATACGCCCGAACTTCTTCAGGTTATTGATCACAATATCTTTTTTCTCTTGCGTATCAATATCACCATCAGGTTCATCAATGATGGCGTATGCACGGGAAGCATATTCAAGTGAAAGAGCTTTCGTGAGATTCCAGCGCAGGTTGTACTGGCGATTGAATGTAAAATATTTTAGATAGGCTGGTGTGGATAGACTTCCTCCATCGTTTCGATAAATATTTTTTCCGAATGATCGATCCAGATCAAAGCGTACGGATAAGCTACTTGGCAAAAAGCTAAAGTTGAAATCCTTTATCAATTTTAACCAGGGGGATTTAAGTGCTTTAGAGTTTTTAAACGGTTCTATTCCGGTTGCCTTAGGAGAAAAATTGTAAGCAATCGATCCCTTCTGATCCTCTTGCTTCGATTCTTTCGTGGTGAAGTTGGTGCGAAGACGATCACTGTAGGAATAGCTTAGCGAAAAATTTTCAATGTCATAAATATGAGTTTTGGCGTTGGGCTTTGTTTTTACTTTTCGCACGTTAACGAAATTTAAACTTCGCCTCGATTCGACATCCTGTATCAATTTTAAATAGGCCGACTCTGCCTCATCGCTACTGAATGATTTTTTCAGAGCATCCAATTTCATGTCGGGGTTCGCTGGATCATAACCTGGATTTTTTGTCGTGTTTTGATAACTTAGAAACATCGGTATTTTAATTCCTGTGTTTCCGGGAATAAGTTTGTCCAGGTTTACCGTGGTAGAAAGATCATAAGCAGTAGTTTCTTCTCGTGTGCGTTCAAAGATTTTAGAACTCACACTGCCAAAACCAAAAGTGGTATGACGGAATGTACCTGTTACGGTTGCAAAGTCAGCAAGTTTTGCACTCAATGTAGTATTGACCGCCCAACCGGGTGTGCGATTAAAATCAGTAAGACGCAATTCATTCGCCCAGAGACAGACAGAATGCGGGCGCTTATCACTTGTTCGTGGATTCTTTACACCAATCATCATAAGCTGCACACTGCTTAGATCGGGTCTTCCAAAAATTCGAATAAGATGACGACCAACTTGCTTAGGACCACTGACTGGAAAACTTTCATAAAGCGAAAATCCTCCCCGGTCTCGCTCCGCTTTTAGCGCATACAATTCATCCAGATCCAGATCAATCTCATTGGCTTCGGGCCAGATCTCCCGCTCAATTTGAGTGTTGGCAGGTTTCGTTATTTTGAGTGGAATTTCAATTTCATAGTAGTTCTGATCAAAGTCAGTACCCAGTCGTAAGAAGGCATGCATGTCATCATCATTCGATGCGCTGTTCGCATGGAAAAACATTTTAACCCGACCATAATTGAATAGATCAGCCGATACGTTTTTATAGATCGCACGCGCATCACCATCGTTCAAATCATCAATGCAGACTTGAATAGATTGTTCATTTAACAGGCGAGAAACAGTAGAGGTATTGTCACGATCGCGCACGACACCGGGAGGGATACGGTACGGTGATTTTTCTTTTACAGCTCCAGGATTAACAGTTGGAACCGAGCTGTTTTCTTCCAGGTTCACTACGGACACTACAAAATTGTCCGGGCTTATTTCAGGAGTTGTTACAAGACCATCTTGCAGTAAGTTTGCGGTGTATCTTCTCCACCTGCTTCCTACTAATCTAAAATTGGCAAAGCGAAGAACTACAGGATCTTTAAAACCCGTAAGCAACATGCGCACATATTTTATGGATTTGAATCCATCAATATTACCAAACTTGCTTTCAAACTGACGCACGGGTATTCTGAACTGATACCATGTAACCCGTTCTTTGGCAACATTATCGTTTGTGGTTAATATTTGATCGGTAATGTATTCTTTGCCAATAGCCAATTGTCCCGGTACAAGGTCGATGTCATATTCATAATATTCCTCTGTAGTATTTATTGTATTATTACCATTCAAGTCTTCATTGTCCGGTATGGTACTACCCG
>JBDTTT010000104.1:0-19931 GCA_039930485.1 Chryseolinea sp. | reverse complement strand
ATAAGACAGTGTACGAGATTATTAGCTCCACTAAGGAGGCACCAACCATTTTGAAAAATTTAAGTGAAGAACTTATTTCAATTGAAAATAGTCATAATTCTGCATTAAAAAAATTAGACGATGAAAAATCGGCAATAAAATCAGCACATATTAGTTCAATTTCTTTTTTAAAAACTTTAATCTTTGCAAAAAATATATTGTATGGACATCAAGGCATTGGACAAAGCCCTTCAGGTAATCATTCAGAAAAAAGACGCGTTGGAGAAGGTGAATTACAGTGATCCTACCTACGATGATCTCGAAGAAGAACTGCACGACCTGGAAGATGATTTTCAGGAAGAGTATGGCGAGTATATGGAAGAAGCTTTACAAAATGTACACGATCAGTTTTGTCCTGACAACGATGTACTAATGCCGATAGCCTATTTAAAAGGAATTCCGGTTGAAGTAGAAAAACTTCCAGGGAAAGACACCAAACTCTTTATTGAAGCAAAACCTCCGCGCATCATTCTGACGGTAGGCACTAGCGCACAGCAAATTGTTTGGACCGCGAAGTAGTTCCGAATTATCTAAATCCTAATTTTTTCCTTACGCGATTCAGAACTTCAAAAGCAATTACACGAGCCTTTGCCTCACCTTGCTCTAATTTTTCTTCAAGTGCTCCATCGTTGCTCATGTAGAAATTAAAGGCTTCACGCTCTTTACTGTATTTCGAAACAATCACATCGAACAATTCTTGCTTGGCATGACCGTAACCAAAATTCCCGGCTAAGTATTTTTGACGCAGTGCATTTTGCTGTTCCTCACTTGCTACCAATTTGTAAATCGCAAAGACGGCATCCGTATCTGGATTTTTTGGCAACTCCATTGGAGTGCTGTCGGTTTTGATGGTTTTGATTTGTTTGAGCAATTCTTTTTCCGGAAGAAAAATATCGATGATGTTTCCGTATGATTTACTCATCTTGTTTCCATCCGTTCCCGGTATGGTCATTACATCCTCTTCAATCTTCGCTTCAGGAACTACAAATGTTTCACCATAGGTAGCGTTGAAGTTTGATGCAATATCGCGGGCCATTTCTAAATGTTGCCTTTGATCTTTTCCTACCGGAACAAAGTGAGCATCATAGAGAATAATATCCGCGGCCATTAAAACCGGATAAGTAAAGAGACCAGCATTGACATCCGCCAGGCGTTCTGATTTATCTTTAAAGGAGTGTGCATTCGCCAGCATTGGAAAAGGCGTCATGCAGTTGAGATACCAAGTCAACTCACACACTTCCGGAATGCGTGATTGGCGATACAGAAAATTCTTTTCGATATCAAAACCAAAGGCCAGCCATGCAGCAGCTACTGCCCGAACATTATCTGTACGTATTTGTGCGTCTTTAATGGAAGTGAGCGAATGCAGATCGGCAATAAAAAAGAAGGATTCGTTGCCCGGTTTTTTAGAAAGTTCGATGGCCGGAATAATCGCGCCTAATAAATTGCCCAAGTGCGGTCTTCCGCTGCTTTGTATGCCTGTTAAAATTCTTGCCATAGTTCTGCAAAGAAAATAAAATAAAGTCGAAGTGAATTAGTTTAAATTTGTACAACTAACAATTATGAAGATGAAGTTCTGTTTGACCGCGCTGATTATTGTACTCTTTGGGCTAAATACCTTTGCCCAGCAAACCAAAGCCATTCAGTTTCGGGAAGAGACATTTGATTTTGGTTCTGTAAAGGAGGAGGCGGGAGCGGTAACGCACGAGTTTATGTTCACCAATACAGGCAGCCGGCCTGTCAAAATCTTAACCGTTCAGCCTTCCTGTGGATGCACCACACCTTCATGGTCGAAAGAACCAGTGGGTGTTGGCAAAACCGGATTCATTCAGGCGAGTTTCAATCCGAAGGGAAGACCGGGATATTTCAATAAATCACTTACTGTCACCACAGATCTGGATGGCAATCCAATTGTACTTCAGATTAAGGGCCAGGTTTCAAGTGGTGGCGAAACTCCGAGTGTTGATCTGCCGGTAGTGAGTGGAAACTGGAAACTAAAATCGAATTCATTTAACATGGGCAAGGTCTATTTGAAAGATGAACCTACTGTTCGCGATTTTCCATTTATGAACAACGGTGCAAAGGCGATTACAGTGACCAGTAAAGTTGTAAGTCCTGACTACATTAAAGTAGATATTCAACCCAAGACAGTTGAGCCGGGTAAAAGTGGAAACATAAAAATCACCTATCTCGGTAAAGTCAAAAATCAATATGGTTTTCAAAACGACAATGTTGAAATCACAACGGATGATGACATTTCGCCAACAAAATCATTTTCAGTTTATGCTACGCTCGAAGATTTCTTTCCGCAACTAAAGCCGGAAGAATTAGCCAAAGCGCCAGCCCTTCACTTGCAAGCAGCAACAGTTGATTTCGGCAGAATAAAAGGTAGTGCAGCTTCTGTTCGCGAAGTGCAGTTTGTCAATACAGGAAAAAAAGAGTTAACGATTAAATCCCTTCAGGGAAATTGTGTTTGCGTTACAGCAACATCAAGCAAAGCGATTTTAAAACCGGGTGAAGGAAGCAAGATTCAGATTACATTCAATCCGCAAGACAGAACTGGTACACAACAGAAAGCGGTTACAGTTTATTCGAACGATCCACAAAATCCGGTTCAACGTATAACGTTCTCAGCATATGTTGAATAATAAAAAAGGGCCAAAAATGCCCTTTTTTATTATGATAATTTTGAAATTAATTATCCTCAAAAACTGGAAGTGTTCCTGCGAAGGTGAAATTACACGTCATTGGTTTGGCCGTAAACTCGTTATTAGCAGCGGTTGCATCGGTGCTGGCAACCACACTAACGTTAACAGCGCCTGTTTCAACATTAATAGATTTTACCGTTAGAGCAAAGGTATTCCCATCGTCATCTGCGTTGAATCTTGGATTCACGTAGTTGCGGAATTTATCGTAAAAGTAAACACGGGCACTTTCATTGGAAGTCTCTTTTGTGGCAGGATCATAGGTAAAGTAAATCCACGCTCCTTCATACCATTCAACATCCGAGAAGCGCTCAATGTAGACTTCAAAAGTTCCGTCTCCATTGTCGTTGATATACTCGTTATATCCTTTCGTCTTAAACAGGTATGACGTTTTTTTGATAATCTCCTGATCATCCAGATTGGTTGTTTTAAAGTCGATGGCCAGGGGCTCATTTGTGCCAAGAGCATTTTCAATTCTGTCCACACGGTCCTCAAGGTCATTAACACCACAAGAAGAAAGAATGCCAAAGGCAAGCGCAATAAAAAGTAGGGATCTCAATTTCATAATATTTAAAATTTAGTTAAAGATGATTTAAAGCTATTACAAACTATTACAAAATCCGAGGTGAGTTTCAACATCTGTAACGTTTCAACTTTTAATGAACATATAACTCTTTCAAGAGTGATCGATTGGATTTTTTAGGAAAGATTATTTTATGATTGAAAGTGGATCAAAATGACACGGTCTGAAAAAAAAAGTGCTTCTTATTCTGATTTTCAGAACAGTGCTGATAAAATGGGAATGAATACTAACCAGGTGAAATGCAAGTATAAAAATTGCCTGTCTTGAACTGAAAGATTATCACCATGTGTAGAATAGAAAAAAGGCGGAACTGCCCTTTTTCTATTTGACTTATTTTTTTCAGATTCTTATTGAGGAACAGCAACAACTCCTAAATCGGTAATGCTTCCTACGGATACGTTAACCAAATCTTTTGTTACCGTTTGGAATCCGGTTTTTGGAGCGAAAGAAACTTTATACGAACCTGAGATTAATCCTTTGATTATAAAATTACCTGTAACGGTATCGGCAAAGGCTGTTCCAACAGTATCAATTCCTGAAATAGCGTAAACAGCAGGAGTTGATGTAGCCGGACTAACCTGGCCTTTGATTGCGCCAGATGTAGCTTCAGCAATAGCACGAATCACTGGTTTTAAAATGTATTTTCCACTTTCTCCAGCAGGAACGATAGAACGCGCTGCATCGAAATCGAGCAGAATGACATAGGTAACATCAGCCTGAAATGTTGTATCTATATTAAGCTTTAAGCCGGATTGCTGTGCGCTTGGTGTTGTTAAGGGCGTGATTACATTTGCTATTTGAATGGAATTGTTGGCTCCAAGAATGAGTCTGATCTGATTGATTTTGCCGGCTGGAATTTCGCCAGTTCCGAGTAACGTATCCAGCCCATTGGTAAAATCAAGAATGTTGTAAATCCCTTTATTTACATCAAGAGATATCCACCCGGAGTTGTCTTGCGATTTAACTTCTACTCCTTGAATGTCAACATTTACAGCTTCGTAATCGCCCGGTGCATCAGTTAAATGAACCTCTATCCTCGACATCGTTTCGTTGTCATTGGAGCATGCAATGAACGCAAATGCTACAATGCCCAATGCGATTGATAAAATTGCCTTTTTCATAAAAAATTTGTGGTTTGTTGCTTTTTTCTACTTAGACCATTTGTGTCAATGAAAGATTTAAGCCGATTTTAACTCAAGGTGAGGGGTATGGCACAGAATTCCATGGCCCTTGCCTTGAGTGGTTTCTAAAGATGTTAAAGAGCTTTTTAGGTAGGTTGTAATTCTATAAAACTATCTTTCGGCAGGCAGCACAACGTTACTCCTGAGTGAATTCCCGGAAATTCTGTAGAGCAATCCTGCGATTGTAGAAAAATATACCCCTGACTTAGTACTGAATCTCTTAAAATGGTGCCATCATTTAAGTGTATCACAGCGTGCGTGGAATAGCTGATGAATACAGGATTTACTTTAGAAAATCAGCAAAGGCCTTTGTGTCGAAGTAGAAAGGCCGAATGCCAATGATCATTCCATTTTTAACTTCGAAATACTCTGCGATGGGCATGGTGATTTCGTTATTGGATTTTTTTGATTTGCACTTTATTGTAAAATGAATAATTACTTCATTCTTGTTTGGACTTGTGAAATATACTGGCTCGCTCACTATTTCCAGATTAAAATATCCTTGGGCTTTTGTAAACATTTGTACCATTCCATCAAAACCAATGTAGGTACCTCCATATGGTAAACCTTCGGCTTGAGAATTGATTGCATCTTTGGAAATTATTTTTTGCATCGAAACAAAGTCGCCCGTCTTAAACAGGTATTCAAAATAGCTGGCGACTACCTTTATGTTTGTTTGATTATTTTCTATTGATGAGATGCTTGTTGAGTTTTGATTTGAGCTAACGGTTACTTCGCTTTTCTGAGCGCAAAGAGTTGTTGAAAGGAATAGAAGAACGAGCAGGGTTTTCATGGAGGTTGTTTTATTTTATCATAGATAGAACTAATCCCTCACATTATTCCAATAAAACAAAGCCGCTATGGAGAGATAAAATATATCTGCATGGCGGCTTGTTTTGCTATCGTATAGATCCTAAACAAACGCAGGTATCCCCGTAATCTCATTTCCTAAAATCAGCAAATGGATATCATGCGTTCCTTCATAGGTAACAACGGATTCCAGATTCATCATGTGTCGCATGATTGGATATTCTCCGGTAATGCCCATACCTCCGTGCATTTGCCGTGCTTCACGTGCGATTACTAACGCAGTATGTACACTGTTACGTTTTGCCATTGAGATTTGTGGTGTTGTTGCTTTACCTTCATTCATCAGCACACCCAGCCTCCAGTTGAGAAGTTGTGCCTTTGTAATTTCAGTAAGCATCTCTGCTAATTTTTTCTGCATTAATTGAAACGATCCAATTGGTTTGCCAAATTGAATGCGCTCTTTTGCATATCGTCTTGCAGAATCATAACAATCCATTGCAGCACCAATGGCACCCCACGCAATTCCATAACGTGCAGAATCGAGGCACATCATCGGTGCACCGAGTCCACTTTTACCAGGTAGTAAATTTTCTTTCGGCACTTTTACATTATCGAAAACCAATTCGCCTGTCGTGCTGGCACGCAACGACCACTTACCATGTGTTTCAGGTGTGGTGAATCCTTCCATGCCGCGCTCTACAATCAATCCGTGAATTCTTCCTGCTTCATTCTTCGCCCACACAACAGCCACATCTGCTTTTGGTGAATTCGAAATCCACATCTTGGCACCATTCAATACATAATGATCGCCCATGTCTTTGAAGTTTGTCACCATGCCGCTTGGATTGGAACCATGATCAGGTTCTGTTAACCCAAAACATCCAAGCCATTCGCCTGAAGCGAGTTTGGGTAAATATTTTTTGCGTTGTGCTTCTGATCCGAATTTGTAGATCGGATACATTACCAATGAACCTTGAACCGAAGCAGTAGAGCGCATACCCGAATCGCCACGTTCAATTTCCTGCATAATGATTCCGTATGAAATATAATCGAGACCACCGCAGCCATATTCCACTGGAAGGGTCGGCCCGAAAGCTCCTACATCGCCAAATTTTTTCACGATTTCGTAGGGAAAATGGGCGCGTTGAGCCCAGTCTTCTATGTATGGGGATATTTCTCTTTTTACAAAATCGCGGATGGAACTGCGCACCAATTTGTGCTCTTCTGTTAATAAATCATCCAATGCGTAAAAATCGGGTTGCTCATAGGTGTCCTGCTTCAACGATTTCTTTGCTTTTGCTTCAGTTGCGGTAGCCATAGATTTAGATTTTTGAGTAATATCGCCTCAAATTTACAGAACAGATGTTAGGTAAATAATTTACTTAATGAATTTTCTTTGTGAACCTTCGTGACCTTGTGACTTCGTGGCTTATTTTTTTGCCACAAAGTCTCTAAGACACTAAGAAGCGCGAAATTTGCGGAACATCCGATAAAGAAGTTTTTAACGTATTCAGATATATGGGCGATCAGGTTGTTGATCCGGGGCTTTTAGATCAACTAAAAAAGTTGCAGGCCAAGTATAATGTGATGGGACAGGATATTGCTTCCTATCTCGATGGATTGCTCTATGCCGATTATTTAACGTATTGGGATTACATCCATTTAGATACACTGTTAAGCCTACAAACTCCTAAAACTCATTTTAAGGACGAGAAGGTATTTATTATCTATCACCAGATTACGGAATTGTATTTCAACCTCGTACTGTGGGAGATTGAACAAATAGCTGAAAATGAAAATGTGACCGAAGCGTTTTTTATCGCACGCATGAAGCGCATCAATAATTACCTTCAGAATCTGGTGCATTCTTTTTCGATTATGATTGATGGAATGGAGAAAGATCAGTTCTTAAAATTCAGGATGTCATTGTTACCCGCCAGTGGTTTTCAGTCGGCTCAATATCGATTGATTGAGATTTGTTCAACCGACATGATTAACCTGGTTAACCTGAATGAGCGTGAAGCACTTTCAGAATACAGCGATCTCGAACAGCAAATTGATAAGTTGTATTGGAAGAGCGGAGCTACTGAATTAGCTACAGGAAAAAAGACGCTTACCCTTCAACAGTTCGAAGAGAAATACATGCCTACCTTTAAAGCGACAGGCTTGAAGTATCGCAATATCAATCTTCGAAAATTGTATCTCAAAAATTTTCCAACCTCAGAGAAGGTTATTTCAAGTCTTCGCGAATTTGATTCTCTTACCAATGTGCTCTGGCCATTGGCTCACCTTAAATCTTCCGGACATTATTTACATAAAGACGCTGCTGATATAAAAGCAACAGGCGGCACAAACTGGCAAAAATATTTACCTCCCCGTTTTCAAAAAATTATGTTCTTCCCTGAATTGTGGAGTGAACAGGAGAAAGCAGAGTGGGGGAAAGCAGCTTTTGTTAGCTAAGGTCAGGGTTAATAGTTAAAGGTTAATAGGAATGAAGTAACGGATTCTAATTCTGTTTACACACCCATTAACTATTAACTTTTAACTGATAACTTTACTATTCCGTGAGGCACATCTTACTACATGCAACCATTCTCATTCTAACAGGCATTTCAATCGAAGTGCTTGGTCAGGGCTTTACGCGACAAACGTTTCACGATCAGAAGAAAGAAAATCTCAAAGAAGTTTACCAGGTAAAAGATACAATTCGCAATGTTTTGCATGGGCGATATGTATCCTATTATCTCAATGGTAATATTGAATCAAAAGGTCAGTTTACGAATAATGAAACTACAGGTGTCTGGGAATTTTTTTATGAAACTGGAAATTTAAAGATGCGCGGTATTCTGAGGCAGAATGCAAACTATGGTTTATGGGAATATTTCTATGAGAGCGGACAGAAAAGTATGGAAGGATCCATCAATGGAAAATTGCGTGAAGGAGAGTGGAGGAGTTACTATGAAAACGGGCAGGTAAAAGAAGTCGGGGATTACGTCAACAATAAACGAAGTGGCCTTTGGAAAAATTATTTTGAAGACGGAACGAAGAAAGGCGAGATCGAATATACAGAAGACTTTGGTCGGTATACAGAGTATTATCATTCCGGGAAAGTATTAGCCGAAGGTCCACGATCAGGAACAAAGAATGCCGGGCACTGGAGATTTTTTGCAGAAGATGGAACGCTTCAAAGTGAAGGAGGATTTTCGAACGGAAAGAAAAACGGAAGCTGGATAAATTATTTTCCATCAGGTAAAATTGCTTCGAAAGGAAATTATGTAAACGATGATGAATCCGGAAATTGGGAATACTTTTTTGAAGATGGTGTATTGCAATCATCTGGTCAATATTTGGATGGGCAAAAAAATGGACATTGGAAGAGCGTGGGTGTTGAGCGAAACACAACAAATGAAATTACCTATGATAAAGGATCAGGTGAGTATCGCGAATACTATGCTTCTGGAAAATTAAAATCAAAAGGCAACATTGTTAATGGAAAGAAGCATGGTAAGTGGGAATATTTTAGAGAGGATGGAAAATTAGAAGGTGATTGCACATTCGATCAAGGCAAAGGAATGTATCACGGATATTATCCGAATGGGAATCTCCAAACAAAAGGACCTCTTGAAGATGATTTGAAAACCGGCACATGGGAAATTTACGAGAACGATGGAAAACTTTCCGGTTACTACAAACCGTTTTATGATGATCACAATCTTGGAAAAGAAATTTCAAGTCTTGCCAATAAAACAGCGGCAAAAAAGTCGATGAAGAAAGCGAGGGGCTTCAATTATTTTGATGCAAGGTCAAATGAGTTTCAAGGTGTTATCGTTGCAACGAATCCGATTTTTATAGCCGCTGGAAGATTGCCATTAGGTGTCGAATTTTATTTAGAAGAACGCATTGGTCATGAGTTTGAATTTGTAGGCATTCGTGATCCGTTCTTTAAATCGGATAGTGAAATTGCTCCGAACAAACTTTTTGAGCGTGGCTATACGATCAGCATCAAGCAAAAGTTTTACAATCGGGCAAAGGTAGGAATGTGGTACTTTGGACAAGAGATTCGATTTACGAACATGGGTCACTTTGTGAACCAACCTATTTTTCCAAACTCAACGGAAGTGTTTACAGTCAATGCGGTGGAGCAGCGAATTGAATGGGGTGTTTTGTTAGGGTATCGCATTATGAGGAAGAACGATGCAAAAGGATTTACCATCGATACCTTTATTGCCGGAGACATTGGCTATAGGGGCTTTAATGTCGATAGCGATTACGCTACTTATTTTGCCGACATCAATCAAAACAAATTCTCAACCACTTTTCATTTCGGGTTGAATTTCGGAAATGTATTTTCGTATTAGTTAAACGTTAATGGTTAAATGTTTAAAATGTAAAGTCTAGTATCTTATGTCTAAAGTCTAAACTGAAGGATAAATACCTTCCCTATGAGAACACTTGAAATTATTTTAACTCCTGAAGAGGCCTTTGACGAAGCGAATTTTGAATCCACTCTGTATCAAAAGGTAGGATTGAAGATGAATGGCGATCAAATCGTTCAGCCCATCAAACGATCCATTGACGCGCGCTCCCGAAACGTAATTGTGCGATTGCAATGCGAAATCTTTTCACGATCAGAAAAGAAAACAACCATTACCTATTCCAGAGATTTGCCAAATGTTAACAGCAGTCGCTCTGTTATTATTGTAGGAAGCGGACCGGCTGGTTTGTTTGCTGCGCTGCGATTAATTGAATTAGGAATTAAGCCGATTGTATTGGAGCGTGGTAAAGATGTTCAAGCAAGAAGACGCGATCTCGCTGCGATCAATAAAGATCATATTGTAAATCCGGAATCGAATTATTGTTTTGGTGAAGGTGGAGCGGGTACTTACTCTGATGGGAAGTTATATACACGCTCGAAAAAGCGTGGCGATATTCGCAGAGTGTTGGAAATTTTAGTGGCACATGGAGCGAAAGAAGAAATTTTATTTGATGCACATCCCCACATTGGAACAAACAAGTTACCTAAGCTGATTGAAGAAATTCGTAAGAGTATAGTAAATGCCGGAGGCGAAATTCATTTTAATACCAGAGCAGAAGATTTTCTGATTGAAGGAAATCAAATGAAAGGTATTGTTACTTCTCATGGTGATACCATTAAGTCTGACGCTGTGATTCTTGCTACAGGACATTCTGCCCGTGATATTTTCCATCTTTTATATAAGAAGAATATTTTAATTGAAGCAAAATCATTTGCGCTCGGTGTTCGGGTGGAACATTCACAAAGTCTGATTGACCAGATTCAATACCACTGTGCGGTTGATCGCGGTGAATATCTGCCAGCTTCTTCGTATGCATTAGTGCATCAGGCGCAGATTGATGGCAGAGATCGTGGGGTGTTTTCATTCTGTATGTGTCCTGGCGGTTTTATCGTTCCATCAGCAACTTCGCCAGGTGAAGTAGTTGTGAATGGCATGAGTCCTTCTCGCAGAGACTCGAAATTTGCAAACTCCGGAATTGTAGTAGCGGTTGAAGGGAACGATTTCAAAGACTTTAAACAACATGGTCCGTTGGCCGGATTATATTTTCAGGAATCTATTGAGAAGATTGCATGTGAAATTGCCGGAGGCACTCAGCGAGCACCTGCTCAACGTTTGCTCGATTTTGTAGAGGGTAAAATCTCGAATGCTCTGCTTGAAACTTCTTACCAGCCCGGTTTAACATCAGTTAACATGAAAGAAGTCCTGCCATCTTTTATAAATCGCGCACTCCAACAAGGGTTCAGGAACTTTGGAGGTAAGATGAAGGGTTATCTCAGTAACGATGCACAAATTGTAGGGGTGGAAAGCCGAACATCATCACCTGTAAAAATCCCACGCGATAAAGAAACGTTAGAGCATCCGCAGATAAAAGGATTATTTCCGTGTGGAGAAGGTGCAGGCTATGCGGGCGGAATTGTGTCGGCAGCTATGGACGGTGAACGTTGTGCAGAAGCGGCAGTTAGTATGGTAAAAAAATAGCTGAACTCTTATTTACCTTTTAGAGTTGAGACTTAATATCAGGCAAAACCCTTAGTGCCACTTAGTGCCCCTGTGTCTTTGTGGCAAAGGATTGGAATAATAAAAATAAAATAATGAGTAAGAAGACTGTCATAATAGGAGCAACGCCCAATACTGCCCGATACGCATACCTCGCTGCAGAAATGCTGACTGAGTATGATCATGAAATTGTTCCGGTTGGAATAAAAACAGGAGAAGTGTTTGGAAATAAAATTCTGAATATCAGAGAAAAACCGACAATTGAAAATGTGGATACAGTAACCTTATACATTGGGCCACAACATCAACCAGAATGGTACAATTACATTTTCAGCTTAAAACCCAAACGTATCATTTTTAATCCGGGAACGGAGAATAATACCTTTGAACAGCTTGCCGAAGAACAAGGCATTGAAGCATTGGAAGCCTGCACATTGGTGATGCTTCGAACAGGTCAGTTCTAATAACTGATTTTCTTATAAAAGAAGTTGGTTTACCGTTTCAAAAAATTAGGTAACTTTTCACAAACAATCCCCCGAAAAGATGCCCACTCAAGATGCACTTATTTCCACCAAGAAATTAAGGGTTAAACCCGATACCAAAGTTGATCTTACTAAAGTAGACACTTCACCAGATAAAAAGTTTTCCAAACAGGAGAGTGAATCATTGCTGAATGAGAGCCGGAAAGAACTGGCTAAAATTCAGGATGAACTCTACGCCCACAATCATTATAGCGTACTGATTATTTTTCAGGCTATGGATGCGGCAGGTAAGGATGGTGCAGTAAAACACATCATGTCAGGTTTTAATCCGTTGGGTGTAAAAGTATCCAGCTTTAAAGCACCCACCTCCCATGAATTAGATCACGATTATTTTTGGAGACATTATTTGGTGTTGCCTGCCCGTGGCGAAATAGCCATCCATAACCGTTCGCACTATGAAAATGTATTGGTCACGAAAGTGCATCCCGAATATATTTTAGGCGAGCGCATACCCGGAATTGAATCGGTAAAGAATATTGACAAAGCCTTTTGGGAAGATCGCTACAAGCAAATTGCTCGCTTTGAAAAAACCCTCGCTCAAAATGGTACAATCATTTTGAAGTTCTTTCTTCATGTTTCGAAAGAGGAGCAGAAGAAAAGATTTCTGGAACGCATCGATGATCCATCAAAAAACTGGAAGTTTTCTTTAGCTGATTTAAAAGAGCGTGGTTTTTGGGATGATTATCAGCGCGCCTATGAAGAAGCCATATCTAAAACTTCTACGGAATCTGCGCCATGGTATATTATTCCTGCAGATGATAAAGGCTACGCGCGCCTGGCCATCGCGACTATCATTCATAAGGAATTTAGCAAACTCAGTTTGAGTTATCCAGTGGTGAGTGATGCGCAAAAAGCAGAATTACAAAAGGCGAGATTACAGTTGGTCAGTGAAGAAGATCAGCAGCCTAAAAAGAAGAAAACAAAGAAGAACTAGCTGTGCTTTTTTGCTTAAGATGTGCTTACGAATTTTCTGAATTGCTACTTCAAGTAAAAAAATAATCCTACTTTAGATTTGATTTTGCATATCAATTATATTTTTTAATCTTTCTGAGTGTATTTTTTTTGAATAAATCTTTTGCCCTTCAATCTTCAGCTCAATGATTCCGAATTCTCCTAACCATTATTCTATGCTTAAGAAGTTTGCCCGTACCCTTCTGTTTTTTCTTTCTTATTTCGCGATCAATGCTCAGGATCTTGATTCACTCCTTAACCTTAATGCCTTTACAGAGGAAAGCGATCTGCAAAAAATTCTGAACAAGAACGTGGCCGTCTCTACCCAAAAACTGGCAACTCGTGAAACCCCCAGTATCATCAGTATTATAACAGCTGAAGAAATCCGAAACAGTGGCGCGCGCGACATAACCGATATTTTAAGAATGGTACCAGGTTTTGACGTGCTGCAAGATCTTCAGTTTGTGATGGGCATCGGTTTGAGGGGTAGCTGGGCAAATGAAGGAAAAGTTTTAGTAATGATGGATGGCCAGCCCTTTAATGAATTGCTATACCAATCGGTTGCCATAGGCAATCGCTTCCCGGTGGATGCGATTGAACGTATTGAAATTATTCGTGGGCCAGGCTCAGCGGTTTATGGAGGTTCAGCCGAATACGGTGTAATTAATATCATTACAAAAGCTACAGAAAGTTTAAACGGTGTAGTGGTGTACGGAACCGCAGGTTTTCATGCTGATGCCGTGGGCCGAACCAATGGTGGTGTTATGGCTGCATCTAAAGGTGAAAAGTTTTCTTGGGATTTTTCATTGTTTAAAGGAAAGGGAATTGTGAGTGATCAAAAGTATCAGGATCTTTTTCAAGCATCAGATGTACAGGACTTATCCAAGACGACACATTCTGATCCGATGAATATCAATTTAGGACTTCGGTGCAAGGGACTTTCTATACGGACGATGTATGATCAGTTTGAAACGTCCGATCCATCATCAAACGTTTCATTTGAGAATTATTATCTGGACGTTCAATACAAGTTAAAATTATCTCAAAAAATTAAACTCACACCGCGCTTGCAGTACATGCGACAAGTGCCGTGGCGCTACGACTATCCTGACACACCAGGTCCTGATTTTGATGTTAAGGCTGTGCGCACGTTAGGTCAGTTGGATGGAGAAATTGATGTCAATAGAAAGATCAACATCAATGTAGGGGCGCTTTACTTTAAAGATCAAAGTACGGACCGGCTTACCGATGAAGCTATGTTAACATTAAATAATTTTGCTGTTTATGCACAAGCTCTATTTAAGCATCGTCTCGCCAATGCTACCATTGGCTTTCGTTTTGAGAAGAACAATAGATATAACGGGGCGTTCGTGCCGCGGTTAGCATTAACGAAGAAAATTGAGAATTTGCATTTCAAAATTTTGTACAGTAAATCATTCCGATCACCTTCCTTGCAAAACATTCAGTTGGATACTACCGGTGCAAAACCAGAAAAGTCAAATGTGTTTGAGTTTGAATTAGGTTATCAATTCACCCCTAAAATGCTACTGGCTGTTAATACTTTTTACATTTCTACGAACGACATCATCATATATGGTTCTAAAGGTGAGGGTGACACTTTCAAAGAGTGGTATGAGAGTTCATCTAAATCAGGAAGCCAGGGAGTTGAGGTTGTTTACAGTATTCGAAAGAAGAAATGGTATGGTCAGTTAACGTATTCATATAGTCAGGCCATAAAGGATAATAGTGTTGGGAATTATGTAGTGTCACAAACTCGTAAGCAATACGCTGGAATGCTGGCTCATAAGGTAACACTCAATACAAATTTTTACCTCACACCGAAGTTTAGCGTAAACCCAACCTTCATTTTGGGAGGGAAGCGTTATGCCTTTACGGAAATAGATGTGGATGATAAACCAGTTTCAACAGAGTTGGATCCGTATGTACTCTGCAATGTATTCTTCAACTACAACGATCTTCTTCCTGGACTAACGCTTGGAGCTGGTGTGTACGATTTATTTAATGAACGTCCGGGAATACCGCAAGCTTACAACGGAGGCGAAGGAGCTTACGCACCTATACCGGGGAGGAGTCGCGAATATGTCGTTAAACTTTCTTATCAGATCAACTTTAAGAAATGAGCTTTATGAATCAAATAAAAATAATTGTAATCGCATGGATCTGTATGTTGTCAGTTTCAGTGACAGCGCAGACTACGAACTACCAGGTATACGCGCTCCTCGTGGTAAACATAGCGCGACATTCCGCTTGGCCTGGCAGTACTACAGGTGATATGGAAATTACAGTTCTCGGAAAATCGAAAGTGTATGATGAGTTATTGAAGCAAAATGGAAAGAGCGTAAATGGTCATACTTTAAAAGTAAAGCAAGTCGAAAGCATTACTGATATTGGACAACCCAACATCCTTTATATAGCTGATGGTAAAAGCGGATTGATTGAAAAGATTTTAGAGGCTACAGAAGGGAAGCCGGTAATGGTAATCGGAGAACGGGAAGGTTTATTTAAGAAAGGGGCGGGTTTCAGTTTTGTGGTTTTGGAAAACAATACCCTTCGTTACGATATCAACAATACAGAGCTGGAGAAACGGCAGATAAAGCTTTCTAAAAACCTTTCGAGTTTGGCTAACTTAACAATTTGAAACGTTTGCTAGAACAGTGAGAATTAATTGAAGTAAGGATTAATTTAGTATTCTCTTCTGGTGAAGCCTGCCACTGCATGCCCTGCGTCCTTAGTCATTTGATTTCTCGTGCTTTCAAACCTCATTAAGAATTCATTTTGGGAGTACATGTCTTGTTAATCCTTAGAAGATTCAAAGGTTGAGTCATTCTTTGGAGCCATCCAAGAGTCAATGAATTAGCGCCCTTAAACTTCATAGAAATCCCATTTGCAAGAGCTTATTTTTAATCCAAAATCAACGTTTAGTTTATGGTTTTATGAAGCCTTCGTGTAACTAAAAAAAGATTAAATTTCTTTTGGAATTAGCATCGAATACATGCTTATAAACCGCTATAAAAACATTACTTTTGAAGGTTATAAACAACCATTATGAGCGAAGAGAAGTCGAGGAACGAAGCTAATTATTCAGCCAATAATATTCAGGTTTTAGAGGGCCTGGAAGCCGTTAGAAAAAGACCCGCCATGTACATTGGCGATATCGGTGTTAAAGGACTCCATCACTTAGTTTGGGAAGTTGTCGATAACTCCATTGATGAGGCATTAGGTGGATATTGCGATACGATTCATGTAACTGTTAATGAGGATAACTCAGTAACTGTTGAAGATAATGGCCGAGGCATACCTACAGGAATGCACGAGAAGGAAAAGCGTTCAGCTCTTGAGGTGGTAATGACAGTGCTCCATGCTGGTGGTAAGTTTGATAAGAATACATACAAAGTTTCCGGTGGACTTCACGGTGTGGGTGTTTCTTGCGTGAACGCGCTTTCAGAAATGCTCCATGTTACGGTTTATCGTGAAGGAAAAATCTTTGAGCAGGAATATGAGCGTGGCGGTCCTAAATATCCTGTTCGCATTATTGGCGATTCTGATCGCAGTGGAACAACCGTCCGTTTTAAGCCTGATACCGAAATATTTACATTATCTACTGAATACAATTACGAAACCATTTCCAATCGCTTGCGCGAATTGTCATTCTTAAATCCACTCATCACCATTAATCTAAAAGACTTGCGTGATAAGGATGAGAATGGCGTCCCTAAGTCATCAACTTTTTATTCGGAAGGCGGTCTTCGCGAGTTTGTGGAATACTTAGATTCAACTCGCGAGAAATTAATTCCAGCGGTCATTTACATTGAAAATACGAAAAGTGAAATTCCGGTTCAGGTAGCAATGGGATACAATACATCGTATACCGAAAACCTGGTTTCGTATGTGAACAACATTAATACTCATGAGGGTGGAACCCACGTAGCTGGTTTTCGCAGAGCATTGACCAGGACGTTAAAAAGCTATGCTGAGAAATCAGGGTTGCTGGAAAAAGCGAAAGTCGAAATCAGTGGTGATGACTTCCGCGAAGGATTGACTGCTGTCATTTCGATAAAAGTAGCAGAACCTCAGTTTGAAGGACAAACCAAAACTAAGCTTGGTAACTCTGAAGCGATGGGTGTGGTGGATCAAAGTGTTGGTGAAATGCTTCAAAACTTCCTGGAAGAAAATCCGCGCGAAGCAAAACTCATTGTAAGTAAAGTTATTCTTGCAGCACAAGCCCGTATAGCAGCACGTAAAGCACGTGAAATGGTGCAGCGTAAAAACGTTTTGTCGGGCACAGGACTTCCAGGCAAACTGGCTGACTGTTCCAGTGCAGACCCAGCCATTTGTGAATTGTATTTGGTGGAAGGTGATTCGGCAGGAGGATCAGCGAAGCAAGGCAGAGATAGGAATTTTCAAGCCATCCTTCCTTTGCGCGGAAAAATCTTAAACGTAGAAAAAGCGCAAGAGCATCGTATCTACGAAAACGAAGAAATCAAGAACATGATTACTGCGTTGGGTGTATCCTTTGGAACACCAGAGGACCAGAAGGCATTGAACATGAATAAACTCCGCTATCACAAAGTCATTATCATGACGGATGCGGATATTGATGGAAGTCACATTCGTACACTCATCCTCACATTCTTTTTTCGTTATATGAAAGATTTGATTGAGAGTGGATATGTATACATCGCTTTACCGCCTTTGTACTTGGTGAAGAAAGGAAGAGAAGAGCGTTATTGCTGGACGGAAGAAGAGCGTGCAGCATACGTAAAAGAATTAGGTCAGGGTAAAGAGGAGTCAGTAGGCATTCAACGATACAAAGGTCTTGGTGAAATGAACCCGGAGCAATTGTGGACGACTACAATGGATCCTTCTAAGCGTTCACTGAAGCAAGTAAGCATTGAGTCAGCAGCAGAAGCAGACCATTTGTTTTCCATGTTGATGGGTGATGAAGTGGCACCACGCAGAGAGTTTATTGAGAAGAATGCGAAGTATGCCCGCATCGATGTTTAATTTTTCTTATTGAGCCCTCGGTATGGAAGAGTTGATAATGACAACAGAGAAAATCAACCAACAGGTTGAGCAAAGTAATTACATAAGCCGCGACTTAAGCTGGCTAACGTTTAATTACCGTGTTCTTGATCAGGCCAAGCATATTGACCGAAGTATTTTTGATCGGCTCAAATTTTTCTCAATCACTGCTTCTAACCTGGATGAATTTTGTACCATTCGATTAGGTAGCCTTTACAATTACCTTGATTACGGTAAGGAACGATTTGATTATAGCGGATTGCGTGAAGAACCTTTTCGCAAATTGCTGCTAACGGAAACACAAAAATTTTACAAGGACCAAAACGATTGTTACGTTAACAAACTAAAACCATTGTTCGAAACGAATGGTTTTGTGATTTCGGATTATAAACTTCTTTCAGTAGAGAACACCAAGAAGGTAGATGCTTATTTTCACAATACCATCTTCCCAATGCTTACACCGATGGTGTTTGATAATTATCACACCTTCCCCATCCTGATGTATAATAGGTTGCTCTTTGGTGTGGTAACAAAAAATCCAATTGAAGGACAGAGCCAGCAAAAAGTTTCGTTTGTTCAGATTCCACAAAACCTGCCTCGCTTCTATCAGGCAACAGAAGGTGATGTACTACATTTTGTTCCAATCGAAGAGATTATTCGAAATAATATTTATACCCTTTTTAGAAATGTAGAAATTACCAGCGCCAACTTATTCCGCATCAATCGCAATGGTGATTTTACATTAGAGGAAAGTGAAGATATTGAATCTAACTTTTTAGAAGATCTCAAACGAAAAATCAAAACGCGAAGATCAGGTCGTGTGGTTCGTTTGGAAGTAGAAGAGCATGCAGACCCTTGGATGATGCGCCTTTTGAAAATCCAATGGGATCTGGACGACTATAATATTTTCAGAGTTCCCGATGGAAGCCTCATGGAATTTTCCGGGTTGATGCAGATTATCGGGCACAAGGAGTTTAAGAGTAAGCGAGCACAAGCAAGTGACCCTGTGAAGCCGCTTAACTTTCCAGAACTCGGAACACGTGATTTGTTTGAAGTTTTAAAGGAACGCGACATTCTTCTTCATCATCCTTACAATTCCATGGAACCTGTATTGGAATTATTGGAGAAGGCTGCAGATGATCCTCATGTGCTTTCAATAAAGATTACCATCTATCGCGTTGCAAAAGAATCACGCGTAACAGCTGCTTTGTTGAAAGCGGCAGAGAATGGTAAACACGTAGCCGTTTTGTTTGAAGTGAAAGCACGCTTTGATGAAGAGAATAATTTACGTGAAGCACAGCGCTTGCAAAAGGCAGGATGCTTTGTAATATATGGCGTGAACAGTTTAAAGACGCACACCAAACTTTTGTTAATCGTTCGCAAAGAAGAAGATGATCGTGTGTATCGCTACGTACATCTTTCAAGTGGAAACTACAACGAAGCAACATCGCGCTTGTATGTAGACATCAGCTTGCTTACCACAAAGGAAATTTATGCGAATGATGTATCGGAATTCTTTAATGTAATAACAGGGCACTCACAACCGACAACCTATCGCAACCTGATTACATCACCTCGTGATATGCGGATTCAACTTTGTAATTTGGTGAAGAAGGAGGCGGAAAATGCAAAGCTTGGTTTGGCTTCAGGGATCGTTATTAAATTAAATTCGTTTCAGGATAAAGAATTGATTGATGAACTCTATGCTGCTTCCCAGGCAGGTGTTCCGATTAAACTGATTGTGCGCGGCATGTGCTGCTTGCGTCCCGGAAGAAAAGGCTTGAGTGAAAATATTCAAGTGACTTCGATTGTGGGAGAATACCTGGAGCATTCAAGAATTTATTACTTCCACAATTCAGGAAATCCCAAAGTATATACAGGTAGTGCCGATGCCATGGTGCGCAGTTTTGATCGAAGAATTGAATCGTTGTTCCTATTAGACGATGACATCCTGAAAAAGCAAGCCATTAACAACCTTCGGTATAATCTCAAAGACAATGTAAACTCCTGGGTGATGAAGGAGGATGGAACATATGTGGTTAAAG
>JBDTTT010000103.1:0-19955 GCA_039930485.1 Chryseolinea sp. | reverse complement strand
ATTGCTGATTGTGAAAAATGCGGAGTAAAAACCTCTAATCAAATTAACTCCACATCCATCACCAATGTGCTCTACATTCTTTAACATAGCCACACTAAGAGAAAACCATTAACCCAATCCAGCAATTCACTGGATTGGGTTAATGGTTTGGCAATAAGTGAAAAACCAAGTCGCTTGTGGCAACTAGCTCTTTCATGAATTTAGAGGCGCGCCTGCCACTTCATTATGAAATACAATTTGTCTTCCGCGCCTCTGGTGAGTGTAGTCGCGTGGGCGCTCAAAGGGATAAATTGATCTAGTCACATTTTAACTCCACATCCATCACTAATGTGTTCTAAATCCCTTATGTAGCCGCACCAAGAGAGCCATTAACCAAATCCAGCGATTCGTTGGATTTGGTTAATGCTTGGAAATACGTGAAAGATCAAGTCGCCACAAGCGACTTGATCTTTCACGTATTTAGAGGCGCTCCTGCCATTTCACTATAGAATGCAATTTACCCTTCGCGCCTTTGCTCTGAAAGCAGATAGTCGCTGGAATGCTTAAAGCGATAAACTGCTCTAATCATATTATCCCCACATCGACACTAAAGTCAGGTAGTCGTTATCTGATCAATGACATACCTAAAGCTGATTGTTAAATTCAGCTCATTCAATGGATAACAGGAATACTTTTAAACCATTTGTAACCTTTCTCTTACCTTCCGGTAACTAATCCGAAACGTGATAAAAAGCACAGATTTAATGACAGATGAAGCCATAATGGAGGCCGTAAAGGGCGGTGATCTTCAACAGATGTCATTGCTTTTTGATCGCTATCACAAACGCATTTATAATTTTCTGGCGCGCATGACAATGGACCGTGACATGGCTGAAGATTTAACACAAAATGTGTTTCTGCGTCTGATCAAATACAGAACAAGCTATCGACAAGGGTTGAAATTTCAATCGTGGATTTATCAAGTATCGCGGAATGTATTTTCAGATCATTATCAAGCCAATAAAAATAAGTCATCGAATTTTATAGATGTTGAAAAAGTGAGTGACAAGGTAGCGGATAGAGACGACAGCATGCATCAGGATGAACGTGAAGAAATACTTCATCGCTCACTGGCTATGCTGGATGATGAACAACGCGAAGTGTTGGTACTCACTCGCTTTCAACAATTAAAATATGAAGAAGTGGCTGTTATTATGGAGACAACAGTAGCCAATATAAAAGTAAAAGTGCACCGGGCGATAGCGAAGTTGCGTGAACATTATTTTGAGTTGGAGAAAATTTAAAAATGAAGTGTATGGAAAAGGAAAAAACAGAAGACTTACTCATTGACTATATAGATGGAAAACTTTCTGAAGCTGACAAGCTCCTGGTGGAAAAAGAGCTGACTCAGAATGAAGAGACGTACAAATTATATGATCAACTAAAGGAGGTAATGCGATTGATGGACAAGTCGGCAAAGCTTGAGCCTTCATCAAAACTCAAGGCAGGATTTGATTCAGTATTAAAAAACGAATTAAACGCTATCAAAGAAACAAAAACCATTTTCTTTCAACCGTCATTCTATCGCGTTGCTGCTGCCGTAGCGCTTTTGATTGTGGGAGGTGGAATTGGATTTTTGATCAGCCAGCGGCAAGCCGATCAACAAGCAGAGTTGGCAGAAATGCGCAGGGAAGTGCAGGCAACCAAGTTGATGCTGATGTCGATGCTAGACAATCAACAATCAGCAAGTCAACGCGTGCTTGGTGCGAATGTGGCGTATAAAATGGAAAAGACTGATGACGAAATTATCAATGCATTGGTAAAGGCCATGAATGAAGATAGTAATTCCAATGTACGTTTGGCAGCACTGGATGCGCTTCGGAAATTCTATCAACAGGAAGACGTTCGCAAAACATTGATTGCTTCCATGGCAACACAAAAAGATCCGGTAGTACAAATTGCCCTGATCCGACTATTGGCAGAAATGAAGGAGAAGGAAATTATACAGGAATTACAACGCATCACCACCGATGAAGAAGAATTACCTGCCGTAAAAGATGAAGCACATGCCGCTTTACATCAACTTGTTTAACACACTCAACACTCATTAAAAACAATTAACTAAAACAAACATCAACGAATATGAAAAAGGGAATTATAGCAGCACTTGCTTTCATCATGACAATCACAGCGTATGCTCAGGAATTTAAGATTGCAAAGAGCACAGGCCGATTGGAAATCAAAGAAGTAAATCACGTTACCGTTGAAGGATATGCCGGAAGCGAAATTGTATTCACTTCTAAAAACAATGACCGCGAAAAAGATGAACGCGCGAAAGGTCTTCGCGCTGTGAGCAGCCTTGGTCTTGAAGATAACACAGGTATGGGATTATCGGTGATTGACAAAGGAAATGTAATTGAAGTTCAGCAACTTAAAAAAATGGATGGCCCTGAAATCATCATCAAAGTCCCGAAAGGTGTAACCGTTTCGTATGCACACTCCTCTCCTTATGGCGATAAAGTGGAATTTAAAAATGTAGAAGGTGAAATTGAAGTTTCTACAGTTCACAGTGGTGTATTGCTCAACAATGTTACTGGTCCTATGACGGTGAACACAGTACATGGTGACATTGAAGGATCGCTTAGTGCAAACTTGAAAAATCCTGTATCGATCATATCGGTACATGGTCACGTAGATATTGCAATACCGGTTGGTACAAAAGCTAACTTAAAACTTGGAACGGTATACGGTGAAATCTTTGTTGATCCTGATTTCAAAATCGAGATTGAGAAAACGGGCAACAACATGGTGAAGTACAGCGACAATGTAAGTGGCAAGATTAACGGTGGTGGATTAGACATTACACTCTCTTCCACACACAACAATGTTTACCTTAGAAAGAAATAATAGAATTGGCCAACCAATCTGATGTTTACTTCTACTGAAAATCAGAACCAGTGAGCATCAGATTGTGAAAGCCAGCTAACTTCAACCCGCACTGAATCATGAAGACAATACTATTTATATCCTTGCTTTTTCTGGCGCAGATTTCAGGAGCACAAACAGTTGTGAACAAAACTATCGCAGTTCAAAATGGACAAAAGGTAATTTTGCACTTTGATTACCCGGAATTAATTCGTGTTAGTACCTGGGACAAAAATGAAATCTCTTTGCAGGCAAGCGTGAGTATCAATAACGGAGAAAACGATGATGCCTTTGAACTGCAAACCTCTACCACGGGCAATACCATTTCGATAAAAAATGAAATTCGAAATATGAAGAGCCTGCCACAGCGAATCACGATTGTTGATGGCTCACAAAAAATGACGTTCAAGAACAAAGAAGAGTTCAGAAAATATCAGCAAACCAACGGAAGAACATCTTTCGATATGATGTCCAATGGTGTCGACATGGACATTCAAATCGAAATTAAAGTTCCGCGTAACTTTGATACACGAGTAGAATCAGTTTATGGAATGGTTGAGGTGAAGGATTTCGCGGGACCACTTACAGTCGATGCTACCTATGGTGGTGTAGATGCCGCTCTACTCGAGAAGACAACCGGAGAGTTGATAGCCGAAACGAACTACGGACAAATATATACTAATCTCGATATCAAGTTTGGAGGAGGACAAAATCGTATGGAAGATTTTCATACCTATGTATCCGCCAAACCAGGTGCCGGACCCCGATATGATTTTGAATCCAAGTATGGCAATGTCTATTTAAGGAAAGCGAATTAATTCAAAGCTATCTCCTTTATAGTTGTATATCTTAATCAGCGTCCCTCACCGGGGCGCTGATTTTTTTTTGCAACAGATCAATCAGTCATCACCAAGTCAATATGCTTGCGAAAGATTAGACTTCTTGAAAAGTTGAAGTTAACTTTGAAATAACATGAAGCATATGAGCGATTATAAAAAACTAACCGAAGTGCGCTGGGGCATTATAGGTGTCGGTGATGTGTGTGAAGTGAAAAGCGCCCCGGCTATGAATCTTTAAAGGATCAAAGCTTGTAGCGGTTATGCGGAGAGATGGTGACAAGGCAAAAGATTTTGCGCAACGCCATAGAGTTCCTAAATGGTATAGCGATGCCGATCAACTCATCAATGATCCGGAAATAAATGCTATCTACATTGCCACACCCCCGGATTCACATGAAGTATATACTATTAAAGCTGCTAAAGCTGACAAGCCGGTATATGTTGAAAAGCCAATGGCAAGAACATACACAGAATGCGTATCGATGGTAGAAGCATGTCAAAAGTCAAACGTACCATTATTCACAGCATACTATAGAAGAAGTTTGTCAAACATTTTGAAGATTAAATCCTTACTCCAAGAAAAAGCAATTGGCGAGATTCGTTATGTATCGATCACGCTGAACAAAACCATTCAACCCGATATTGTCGGAGCCAGTAAAAGAAATAACAATTGGCGTGTTGATCCTGAAGTTGCCGGGGGTGGATACTTTTTTGATCTGGCTTCGCACCAATTGGACATTCTTGATTTTCTATTTGGGCCAATAAAAGAAGCACACGGTTTTGCCACCAATCAGGCTAATACATACAAGGCTGAAGATATTGTAGTGGGCTCCTACTGTTTTGAAAACGGAATTTTGGGACAAGGTAACTGGTGCTTTACTACGTCTGCAATTTCCAGTAAAGAACTGATCACCATTGTTGGAAGTAACGGTCAAATCTCTTTTGGATGCTTTGGCGATCACTCCGTTACTTTGGAGGTGGAAGGAAAAGAAAAACAAGTGATGATGTTTGATATCCCCAAACACATTCAACAACCCCTCATCCAAACTATAGTAGACGAACTTTTAGGAAAGGGTGAATGCTTAAGCACAGGAGTTTCCGGAGCAAGAACCAGTAAAGTGATGGAGCTTTTATGCAGGAGAATCAGATGAGGAACCAGACAATATGCACCACGAAGATCAAACTCTTTTAATAAAGTTGCTCTTCAATTGATTTCGTTATGGCTGTCTTTACTTTACCCGTATGTTCTGTAGTTTTGGTTTCGATCAACATAATCAAACATTCCTCAGTAGAAGACACTCTGTGATTCACACCCTTTTTCACAACATACAAATCACCTTTCTTCATAGTGAGGTCAGGTTGATTCTCTATTTCCATTAGAAGTTGTCCTTCCACGATATAGAACAACTCATCTTCATTTTCATGATTATGCCAGGGAATATCCTGTCCTTTAATTTTGGCTACTTTAATGTACTGATCGTTTACCTCACCTATTACCCGTGGAGAGAAGTATTTGTCAACATTTTCAAACGCTTCCTTTAAGTTCATGATCTTTCTTGAATTTTAAAACCTGATGAAGTTCTCTATTCACAGCTGACACTTGGATTTATTGAGTATGAATCTTTAAAAGGCAACTGTCCATTGTAACCAAATGATGAACGAAGATAAAAATTTATTGAATACACATCACAACACCTTTACACAATCATTTTGTTGCAGTCGGTGGATGCTAAACTCACCACTTAGTTAGATTTGGTTAATCGCGCTTCATCTCCGTCACTACTATACAAGTAGATATTAATATTTGCCTTATTAAAATGTTCTTTTGCTAAATTTAAAATGGCCTCAAAATTATTATCCATAGTATAGATAAAGCTCAATGAATGATTTTCTGGTTGCCAGTTACTGCTTATTGCTGTTCCATCTTCGTTAACGGATAAGTGTCTATAGGGATAGTAAGGCACATTAGTTTGGGTCAACCCTAAAGTTAATAGGTCATTCAGAAATTCATTTGCATATTGTGTGTTTTCATCTCCTGAATACACCACACTGCCAAACAAAAGATTTAAGGGTATTGGATAGACTTGAGAAATTGAACTAGAGAAATGGTCATTTGGGGAAATATTTAAAATGTATTTTTCGTCACTAATTTTGAGTTCTGAAACGCTCTGAAATTTTGGTGTTTTTAAAGTAATGGTATACGTTCCCTCTAATAAGACACTATCAGGAATGAAGATTCCGCCTCTGGGCGCGCATAAAGACTGAATTCCATTTCCAGTAGGAAAAGATGGACATTTACCGTTATCAATCATTACTATTAATTCTATTAGAATGTCTTTTTGATTAATGGAGTAATCAAAAATTAATTCATAAGAGTTTTCTAATTCCTTAGTTCCTCTGAATTCAAATCTCAATCTTCTTCCTTCGTCACCAAAGACTTCATGATCCCAATACAATGACAGGCCATCAACTTCATTAAGAAGATTAGGGTCATCCGAATGTTTATCGCATCCAAATAAAATAACAGCAATGAGAAATGAAAGAATGAATTTTGTTTTCATAGTAAGTTCTTAAAATCATTGTAAATCCTCTACGCCAATAATACTCATAGCATTTTTAAATATTCACTGGTCCTATCCCCTATGGACACTCTTTTTTAAGATTAAGTTGCAGTGCTTTATCATTCCTCGATTAGGTAACCAGCATTTTGAGTCCCTGTATCCGATAATTTGCAGGCAGCGACTTATCAAACTGTCCTTCCACTAATTTGTCGCCTGTTGGATAATTTCACGAATGGTCGCCCAACCTGTCGGGCTTTTCTCGTATTTGATATACGTGACCATTGTCCGTCCGCTGAAAATGAAAGGTTCTCCATTTTTCTTTGGTGTTCCTTTTATCGAGAATAAAGTCTGCTAAATCGCTATGTCGCCTTGAATTAGAATACTCTCAACCTTATTCTCGACAAACTCTAAAGTGAACCCATCCAATGTCCCACGCAAACCTTCTATGACCGCATCTCGTCCAGTTAATACGTTCTTGTAGCCCAAAGCTTTTATTACATCCGGATGATGAAATGATTTGATGGTCTCGATATCGCCTTTTGAAAATGCAGCCCTGATAAATTCATCCGTCTTTAAAATCTCTTGCGTTTTCTTGTCGTCTTGAGAATATGAATTTATTGTTGCGCAAAAGATAATTGATAAAGTCACAAAGAAAGTGTGACGGAGTTTGGAGTTGTGTTTTGTCATATTACTATTTTCTGTTAAGCAAAACGCGGCTGACTAAATTTAATCGGACGAACTTCCGAAACTTTCTTGCTCCTGCTGAAGAAAACCAAACTTAATATAAAAAGAACTCTTATCATTTATTATTGTTTGTCTGTCAACAGCATTACCCACAACACTTGGCTATAAAACGTATGCGTTTAAATACCTACATGTTTGTCCCACTGCTTGCCCCGCGCCTCGTGGGGTTGCTGTTGAAATTTAAGAGCACACATGTTAAGAACCTCCAATACGTCTATCAATTATCAGAAGAATTATTCATGCAAGCTATTGTTGTGTGTAGGGGTATTTACAATTTATTAAATACAAGTTCCTTATTGTCATAGGTTACAAAAATCAGTTTGTTACTTACTATTTTTCCAACCTTTTCTCCCAAACTAATTCGGGCAAAACTAGCCGGATTAACTTCGCAGTCGTCAGAAGTCCAAGCAATTTTCTCCAAAGGTCTTGTATGAATAACTACCTCTGTGTCCTTTATGACGTACCATAAGTGATCCCCATCCAATTTGTCATTTTTGAATTTGATTATAAACTGTCCCTTGTCCAGGAAGCCAATTGTAATGTCACAGTCAGGTGGCTTGTTGTCAAATGATTGAAGCGCCCAATAAGTATTTAGAATAGCTTCCGGTATTACTTGTTGTTTAGCTTCTTTAATATATTGCCGCTTGGGCGGTAGAAGGCCACAACTTATTGCTGTTATCAACAATATCAAAACTATTAATCGTCTCATTGTCAAAAATGTAATCTATTCAAATGCCACTACGCACAACGTTAGCATATAAGCATGGTGGGTTTGCGAAAGCCAATCTGTCCACCGTTAACTGAGCGTTGAACGAAGATAAATATTTAAACTTAACTGAACCCATCATTGACTATATTCATTGTTGGTGGCGGTTTTTCTTACACTAAATTAATTATTTGCTCTGCACCCACGGCTCTTTGATATAGTGGTCTCATTGTTTTGTGGCGTTTACTTGCCACACTCTCTATTTGTTACACCTCATAAATGAGTCCAATACTTTTTCGGATTGTTCATATTCAAGGTCAATTGGTAAATTTGTCAAGAGTCGGTGGCAATCTTCTTTTTTAGTTGCGTATTTGTCAGTCTCACTTAGTCCCTTGTCGATTAGCTCTCTCCATTTCTCATAAGCTCCTTCCTTTTTCTCTACAAAAATTTCGTAAGTGTAGTCGTTAAACATTCTGCCAAATTCTGAACAGTAATAGTCCTTTATGCTTGAATACATTATCCAAATTGTCCCATAGGACTTTGCCGAGTCCTGAATGTGCTCTATTTCTCTTCTCATCATTCTTGCATAAACTTCACCCATGTCAAAGTACAGGCGTTGCTTATCAAGTTCTTTCTCGTCCTTTGTCATTGTCACGGAAGTGGTCTTTATAAAAAAAGGAGCTACGTAAACTTTCTCCAAGAGTCGTCCTCTGTCTCTTTTCTTTTTTGGAACATCAAGAACTGATTTAAGTCCGACCTGTGCTGAGGCCTGAAGTCCAACTTCTTTGTTCAGTCTTCTTAATTGGTCAGTTGGTTTTCCTTTAAAGTCGGCATAAACAATTTTTGTCTCTTTAGTCCAGCCTTTCAAATTTTGGTCTTCGGTCTTAGATGTCTGCCCTGAAGCTGTTACGTAAATAAATGACAACAGCGTAAATAATAAGTTCTTTGTCATAGCTTTTTTCTGTAACGATTCATTGCCCTCAGTCTTTCCATAAACCAAAGCTGGTTTTTTTTGCAAATATCGCACAACGTTTATGTATGTGACGTTGTGGGTCTAAGATTGGTAAATTGTCCCACGACAACAAACGTAGCATGAAAGATAAAACTAAAAACTTAAACTGAGCCCCACAATGGCACATCCATTTTGTTAGCAGCTGTTTTACTTACACTCACTTAATGAATTTTGAGTAATTCTTCGCCCAATAGTCAGCTATGAATCCCCATTTTCGATCGTCATAGGATTCAAGCGTGTCAAGCTCAAATGTGTCCACTACCTTCTTTTCATTACCTATTATTTTCGTTACTACGATTCCCTTCTTTCCCTCGCATTCGTTCCCTGAAATATTTCCTAATAAATGAGTCTCAGAATTATCGATTGAGAATAAGTCACTGTCCCAGAAACTGTCCGCACAGCCACTGCGATGATAGGAGAAATAGTATTTAGTCCCTGGAATTGGTTTGGGATCTGGAAATCGTTCAAAGTCTTTTACAATTGTAAAACCCATTTTTGCAGAGTCAAATAGAAGCAAATCTTGAATTGCTGGCACATTACTTAATCGGTGTATGACAATGTCGTTAAGTCCGTCATTATTAAAATCACTAAACTCAAAATCGAAATACAAGTCCGCTTGCTTAAAAACCGTGTCCCCTTTAGAGTTTAATACATACAGTATATATTCCTTTGTCCCAAATGCTCTAAATTCTTCGTCTAAAATTATTGATGTGTCGGAAGAAATTACCGTGCTGCCAATGTAGGATTGACCCGTCATTTCTTTGCTTTGGTTTTTCTTAAAGCTGCAAGCAAGAAGTCCGAGTAAGAAAATTATTATTAATTTATTCATTGTGTAAAATCGTCATGCAAAATTGTCGCTAACGCTAGCATATAAGCAGCGGTGGGTTTACGAAGTCGAATCTGTCGCACCATTAACTGAGCGTTGGACGAAGATAAATATATAAACTTAAATTGAACCCCACCATTGATTATATGCATTGTTAGCGGTTCGTTGTTTTTTCCGCCATTACGTTCTCCTCTGTTACCAAGCTGTTTCGCCTTCTGTATTTAAAAATTTTCCTGTTGCTCCGTCTTTGTCAAGTGTCGCATACTTTACAATTACGTTTGCAGCATCTTCAACTTTTTTGTGTCCCATGTGATTATTAAAATCAGTTGCTGTGAATCCGGGACACACACAATTCACATTAAAATTTGTGTCTTTCAACTCAACCGCTAACATTACGGTGTATGCGTTCAAAGCGGTCTTTGATGGGCCATAAGCAGCAGGTTTGAATTGTGCAAATTTCCAATTTGGGTCGCTGTGATTTGTCAATGAAGACAATTCGGTGGTTACATTTACAATTCTGGGTTGGTTTGATTTTTTTAGCAACTCCATAAACTCTTGTGTTACTTGAACTGCACCGAAAAAATTGGTTTCAAATACAATTCGTAATGTATCAATAGAAACGTTAGTTGCTGGTTGCGGAAAGCCGCCACTGATGCCTGCATTGTTAATTAGTACGTCTAACTTTTGGGTTTTTGCTTCAAGTTCTTGTCTTGCGGCCTTTATTGAATTGATGTCTGTTACATCTAATTGAATGCAATCCACATTTGTTATGCCCATTGCCTTTAAGTTTTCAATTGCTTTAAATCCTTTTGTTTTGTCCCGGCTACCGATATAAACGAAATACCCAAGTTGTGCTAATTGTTTAGCGGTTTCAAAACCGATACTCTTGTTTGCTCCTGTTACTAATGCTGATTTCATTTTTATACTTTTTGATGAACCGCAAAAGTCGGGGGAGCAAAATCAAGTGAGATGGACTATTCACTTTAATTGCCAGACAAATCTTGAATGCCTTCTAAAAACCGCGTAACGCTTTTTCCAGTGGTTTTTTTGAAAAGCTTAGAAAAATAATCGGGGTCGCTAAAACCCAATTCATAAGCCAATTCCTTTACTGATGTCTCGGAATAAAAAAGTTTTCTTTGTGCCTCTAACATCAAACGATTTGTGATAAATTCTTTTGGAGATACACCTGAAAACTCTTTTACAATGTTGTAAAGATTATTTGTGGTTATGGAAAGATTGTCGGCAATGGTGTGTATAGAATGTTGCTCCGTCAAATGAGTTTCAACTGCAATTTTAAACTCAATGTATTTGGAAAGTTTGCTCGTTTCCGATTTTTCTTTTGCAACATTTTTAAAATACGCATTGTTAAACTCTGTCAAAAGTGAATTAAGATGAGCCAAAATAATTTCAGCATCTTTTTGGTCGTTGTCTGAATGTAGAATTTTGTTGAGTATTTCAAAAAGTATTTTTACTCGTTGTCTTGAATCGCCATCAAATGAAATGATTTGTGAGTTTAAAGGATTGAGTAAAAATATAAATTGCTTAGGAAGTAAAGACAAGCAGTTTTGGTCAAAACTCATTTTGAAATATTCGCTGTCTTCTTTCTTGTGTGATGGGGCGGCATGAATTTGATTAGGCAAAACGAAAAACAACTGTCCGCTTGTAATGGCTAAATCTTTTAAATCAACTTTATGGGTAAGTGAACCACTTTCAACAAACACAAAAAAATAATTAGCTTTTCTATGCGGTTGGGTAAGCATTTTCATTACATCGGCAGGCAAATAATTATTTGTGTTAGAGCTTACTCTAATTGCAAGTTTGTCGTGTTGCTTTATTTGTTCAAGTAGTCCTTTTGTTTCCTGCATTATTGTCTGTTTGATGGTTGTGATGTCATTTGTTACCATGTCACGTTAACGTTTTGCAGCTACAAGAAGTTGGCGGTTTCGAAGAACAAAACTTTCTGCCACAACAAAACTTGATATGAAGCACAAAGCTTCACTTAACCACTG
Organism: Chryseolinea sp.; assembly: GCA_039930485.1. Classification (GTDB taxonomy): domain Bacteria; phylum Bacteroidota; class Bacteroidia; order Cytophagales; family Cyclobacteriaceae; genus Chryseolinea. The sequence goes on along the minus strand of JBDTTT010000103.1, from coordinate 8,354 downwards.
ACCCGCCAATTTCTTGTAGGTGCTGTTACCAGCAGTATTTTGATTTTCCATCTCTTGTCTTTAAATGTAGTTTAACGTACTTTCTTGTATAGTCTATTTGTCGTTGTCGTATTTCCACCAGCCATAATTATCGCTACACCACCAGTGTCATACTTTTCTTCCAATATTAAATAATCTTGATTTAGATATATTCGAGTCTGTCTATTTCCAAACCACCAAAGAATTGGCAAAATGGGAACAACATAAAAAAATCTTCGCTTGTAATAGCATTCGTCGTTCTTATATTGTCCTTTAATTATTTTTTCGGAAATCACGCTGTCGTTATCAATTAGCTGAACAAAAAGTTTATTATTTTTGGTCATAAGGATTTTAACTTCAAGTCCTGCTTTTTCCGCATTGAACTTTTTATCAACAGTTTGCCACAGTTGTTTTTTTGTTGAATATTTATTGTCTATTGAATCACAGTCATTAGAATATAATCCAATTATTTCTGTTTTTGGACTGATTGCTTTTGGTAATTCTTTGAATGGCTGGCAACTTTGAAAAAACAGAGTCAATAAAACTATCACTAAAAATAAAAATTTCATAATGCCTGTTTTCATTGTCGAATTTTTTTCGAATATTGCTGGTAACGTTTGTGCATAAGCAGTGGCGGGAATTTAAAGCGCGTCACTGTCCCACGAAACCAAACGTAATTTGAAAAACTAAGTACAAATTTACACTGAACCCCGCCATTGATTATGCATTTTGTTAGGCAACGTTTTTAATTCCGTGCTTGTTCAATTCCCTTCTTCCAAGCATTAAGTATATCTTTATAATCTCTTGTTAATAAACTTTCATTGACAGTAAATTTCACAATTCCTTTCTCATTGGCTCTTCCTAACCAAATATTATGCTTATTGTATAAAAATATGGCAAGTTGTTTTAAGCTTATTTCATCACTTAATGTTAAATCATAAATATTAGTACCGTTTTTTAAACTTGTTATACTAACACCCTTTATATTATTTAATTCAGCTATTATTTTTTGAGAGCTCTTAACGACTTCACCCCATCGTTCATTAATACCCTTTAAATAATGCAATGCCATTGACGTATTATTCCAACTTTGAAACACAGTTCCTCCAAGTATTTTTATTTGATGTGAAATTTGGTCAATGATTTTTGAGTCCCCACATAGTATAGCTCCACCATTTGCATTTAAATATTTGTACAGAGAAATATAAACGGTATCAAAATATGAGGCATATTCTGAAAGTGAGATATTGTTGAAAGCAGACGCCAGATGAATTCGTGCCCCATCTAAATGCATTTTATAATTATTCTCTTTACAATAGTTTGAAATTTCCTTTATCGTATCTATTGGCACGAAAGTTCCATCAGCACGTCTAACAGGGTTTTCAATCACGATTGTTCCTAAACCACTTTTAAAAACTTCATTACTATTTGTATAGTCGATTGTGCTTTTTAGATCAACTATATCAAAATAGGGCTTTCCAATTCCAACTGGAATCAGTCTTTTGCTATGAACACTTTGAGCTGCATCAGCTTCATCTCTGTAAATATGTGAGTTTTCAGGCACTATTACTTTAGTGTTGTTTTCATTAAGCAATTTAATTGCTAGTTGATTAGCCATTGTACCAGTAGGAAGATAAATGGCTTTTTCTTTACCAGTTATTTTTGCAAATTCCTCTTCAATTAACTTTGTTGTTCCGCCATCTCCATAAAAATCAGGTTCAATTGCTTTCGATTTATTTATTTCTTGCAGTTTCTCAAGGTATTCATTGGGTAATAGTGCTAATCCATCGTAAATGAAGTTAACAGGTGATTGATTTTTATTATGAACTTCATCAATAGTTTTTTCAAATGACGTTGCATTCAAACTAATCGTAGGAAACAAAAAAGGAACTGTTGATAAACTGCATTTTTTAAGAAAGTCTCTTCTGTTGTTTTCTTTTTTTATTTTATTCATTTTGATTTTTTTAATGTTGTCTAACGTTTGTGCATAAGCAGTGGCGGGAATTTAAAGCGCGTCACTGTCCCACGAAACCAAACGTAATTTAAAAAAACTAAACTATAAATTTACACTGAACCCCGCCATTGATTATGCATTTTGTTATGCACTGTGCCGCGCTTGCACCAACGTTAACCACACGGATGCCTGTGCTTTGGTTTGTGTGTCGGCATGTGCGGCACTGGCATTGGTGTGGTTTTCGGAGTGATGTCTTTATCCTTGCAAATAAAAATATTGGTTTATCTGCCTCAGGTTTTAGTCATTTTTTAAGGAATTAATCGGATTACTTTTTGATGCTCTGATCGTCTGTGATCCTATCGTCAACAATCCCAGCACCATCAGGATAACTGTCCCTGAAAGAAGAGTCCCAATTCCAAACTCAACTCGGTTGGGGAACTTCTGAAGCCAGAAGTTATTAATAAAGTAGCTTAGAGGAGCTCCAATGAAAACTGACACAATCAGCATTTTGAAAAAACCTTTCGAAAGCAGAAGAGCGATACTTAAATCCTCAGCTCCCAAAATTTTCCGGATACCTACTTCTCTGGTCCTGCGCTCTGCTGTGTACGTTGCCATACCCAACAATCCAAGACAAGCGATAACAATAGCCAGTAAGGCGATGAAACCAAGAATGGAAACCGCATCAAAAATAGCTTGATGGGTCTTGGCCAGTTGGTCGTCAAAGAATTCATATTTGAATGGATGAATCGGATCGATGCTTTTCCACTTCTGCTCGATTCTGGCAAGCGTCCCATTTAGGTCACCACCAATGATTTTGGCGTTGAGAAAATTAAAGTTGGCACCAGTGCGTAACACGAGCGGGCCTATCTTGTCTTGTTCAATTAGTAGTCTGAACCGAAAATCCCTAACCACCCCGATAACTTCTACAGCCTTTTTGTTACCTTCTTCTTCAAATACTTGACCTATAATTTCTGATGGATGGCGATATCCCAGTTCTTCAACTCCAGCTTCGTTGATCAGGACAAATCGGTTGGATGTTTCATACAGATCCGGCAAATTCTTACCGGCAATCAGTTCAAGTTCAAAGTTGTTGATAAAGGATTCATCGATTCCAAGTGCTCCAAAGTATTTATAATCATCTTCACGATTCCCTGTCCGTAAGCGCGTACCATTGGATATGCCAGTGGCTGGAATAATGTCGCATGCTGAAATGGCACCAACTCCTCGCACTGAATTAAGTTCACTTGAAATTTTCGTGTAGTCATTGCCTTGCAGGGGTATATTGACAATGTCCTTTGAGTTCATTCCATAGTCAAACTCAACAAAATGCCTGAACTGGTTAGACATCAGAATGCATGTTGTGATGAATAAAAGGGAAATCACAAATTGAGAAACGTTTAACACTTTTCTTATACCCCACTTTCCGGAATGCATGCCTCCATCATTCTTAAAGGCTGTAATTGGCTGGTACCCGGATAAGTGGAATGCAGGATAAAGTCCGGCAACACTGCCAATGAGCAATGCGAAGCCCAGAAATATCAAATAGACGAAGGCGCTTAAGTGCAAATCAAAATCGAGATACTGATTAATCCACAGACTCTTAAATGCAGGCACAATAAAAAGAAGCAAAATTGCAGCCATAGCAACTGCGAAAACCGCAGTCAGTATGGACTCACTCAAGAATTGAAAAACGAGTGCTTTTCTGTCCGCACCTGTTACTTTACGTACACCAATTTCCTTCGCACGTGTAAGCGACCTGGCTATCGATAGGCTCGTGTAATTCAGACAAGCCGACATCATAATAATTAACGCAAGACCAGACAACACATAATAGCCTATGCGCGGCATGCTGAAGCTTGTCGGATTGGCGGTAAATATTCCAGGATTAATTTCGGTTAGCTTCTGACTTCTCAGCTTAAAATCCTTGAGAAATTCAAAGTGAGCGTATTGACGTTTTGTCAAATTGTCCAGTGCGTTGTCAAGGTCAACTTCCTCTTCTCCGTCTATCAGGAGAGCGTACGTGAAACATTCATAGAAATTTTGCCAGTTAGTTCCGAGGTCCTCAATTTTATTCTCAGAAACTAACAAAGGCATCGATGTTGATGAAACCAAGACATCAAATTTCAGATGTGATTTATAATCTTTCTTTTTAAATACTCCGGTTATAACGAAACTACCCCAGGGTGTTGGAGGCGGTTCATTCCGGTAACCACCCAGGTAATGTAATCCGCGATCCACGAACTCAACCGTTTTACCCAACGGCTCTTCATTAGGAAATAAATTGTCGGCAAATTCCCTTGTTATGACCATTGAATTAGGAGAGGCCAATGCCTGTTCGCTATTTCCTTTCTCGAGTTCAAAACTGAATACTTCAAAAAACGATGGCTCAGAAAAAAAACCGCGCATTTCGAAAGTCTTTTCCTTGTAGGTCGCTTCTCCTCCTACACCTCTAATCAGATGAGTCGATGCTTCAATCGGTGCGTAATCTGATTTTAACGCACTTGCTAAAGGAACAGGTGTGGAAGCGTAGGGAAACGGAGAATTCCTGTCGTCAGAAAGAATACGGTATATTCTTTCCTTATTGACGTGAAACTGATCATATCTTGTTTGATCAGTCAGCATCAGGATAATCAGCATACAAACTGACATGGCGAGTGCCAGTCCAAATACATTGATAAAGGAGAATGTCTTGTGTTTCAGAAGGTTTCTAATACCCACTTTCAGATAATTCTTAAACATGATTTCTGTGAATGGAAGATAAATTGTGGCCTGAACTATTAGACACAATAGTTGGTAAATATGTTACAAGCGAATTCCTTTATAGATCATTTTGTCCGAATACGGTCATAGTATTTTGACATGTCTTCTTCACTTGGTCCGTCATTCTAATTCGTTGTTGCGCGAGGGAAGATTGGCTCTTTTGCTTGCTTTGGTGTCGCGCGGGAATGAGGGGCAAGCAAATGTGCCAATGTGGGTGTCCCACTGTGTCCGCAAGGCATTGTGCATAACGTTTATGTTTATGACGGCTTGGGTTTTCAAAGCGCGTCTCTGTCTCACGTTGCTGAACGAAATTAAGAAAACTAAACTTGATAGTAACACTGAACCCCAAGCTGGCATAAACATTTTGTTGGCGGCTGCCGCATTTTGCACAATCTTTATAATGGTCCGGTCGCATATGAAATTTCAATAGCGTATTTAGTATCACTTATCTTTTGCACTCTGTCAAATGTCACAAAGTCCCTAATGACATCGTCATCATAAGCTATCTCTTCTCCAAGTGAATGCGTTTTGCTTTCGTCCAAATATTTCTTTGTCGCAAGAGTCCCGCCTGGAGTGTCTAAAGGTGCATCAAGTCCTTTTTCAATTTCATTCATTAAAATGACTGCTTTGTCAAGCCAATATTTAATGTCAGTAGTGTCTGCTTGAAATCGAGTCGTTTCAAATCTGAACGTCAATACATAATATTCACAACCCCAATTATTAATTATCAGCTTGTCACCGTTTACTAAATCAATAGTCTCTGTCCCGGTATGATTGTCCTTATTTAGTTTAAAAGTCGAGTTGGGATAAACTGTTTTTTTAATCACGGATGCAGCTTGTCCACGAATACATTCTGAATAGTCAAATTCCTCTTCATTCTTAACACTGTCAGTCGTTTTCTTATTCTGAGTCACGTTGTCAACGATGGAGTCCGCGTTAACAATTACAACTTGATCAGTCGTGCTCTTTGTCTGGCAACCAATAAATAAAATTATTACTGTTAATATCGTCCCTAGAATCCTTGTAGTCATTTTATTAATGCGGTTGCTGCCAACGTTTGAGTTTATGACGGCTGCGGTTTTCGAAGCGCATCCTTGTCCCACGTGGCCGAACGAAATTAAAAAAACTAAACTTTATTACTACACGAAACCCGCAGCTGGCATAAACTTTTTGTTGGGCGCATGTTTGCTTCTCTCTGTTTTATTATCCTTTTATTAAACTCTCAATTTGTTTTCTCGTAATGTCTTCACTTGGCCTAAATTCGTATCCACGATTAACAGGATTTCCGTTTTGGTCAATTAAAATATAAAATGGAACTCCGTTCATTTTTAATTCCTCACGTATGGAAAGACTTTGTTCTTTGTCGAAAAAGTAATGTGTCCCTTTTAATTGGAATTTTTTGAGTGCGTTTTTATATGAGGATTCATCTGAGTCAATGCAGATATAAATAAATTCTACTTTGTCTGAAAATTCGTCATGAAGTTGTTTTGAATACGGAAATTCGTCCCTACAAGGTCCGCACCATGTAGCCCAAATATCAACGTATAATAATTTTCCTTTATTCTTTGAAAAAAGTCCGTTCAAAAATGTGTCAATTGATTTTATCCGATTTGATGCAACTTGTTCTGCTTTAAGAATTTTACTTTTAGTAGTTTCATACTTTTTAAATAAAGGTTCTTTCAAAAATGAAGCATGTATATTGTTTTCTGCTATTGATTTATATTTCTCAAATAATTCAATTTCAGAGTCTTCAATAAAACTACTGAACATATAAGTAATCATAGATTCGCGAAGTAATCCCTGTGGTGTATTTGACAATACTATATTTAAAGCTATGGAGTCAAACAAAATCTCTGATTCTATTGATGATTTGTCTCTGAATTTTAATTCATCTCTTGTCAGTCGCCAAGTATAAGACAAGTATTTATCAAGATAACCGCTAATGGCGTACGCGCTTTGTAAGCCGTTTTCAATGGAAAGCGGTTCTTTGAAATAATCGTAATAAGAAACTGGTACATTCCATTCATTTTGTTTCAGTAAGTTGGCTTTTCTATGGTCGTTTGGATAGAATGTTAATATGGCGTAATAATCTTCATATAAATTATGTGTCGCCCAAGACTGAGCAAATTTGTCAGGTTTGTATTGTTTTATGAAATCGTTCAGGAATTTTGTTTGTTCTTCGTGTACACTGTCTGCAAACGCTCTAAATCTTTCAGGTTCATAATTTTTGGTAGCTATTTCAAGTTTGTCATGAGCAAACAGATATAAACTACTCGCAAAGTATTGCTTTTGATAAATGGCAATTAACTTATTGGTCTCTGCGGCTTTTCCACCGAACTTAATTGTCTCAAGAACTTCTGGTCTGTCCGGTTGTGAAGCGTCAAATTCAACATTCAAACTGTCGCCCGGTTTAAGCACGACTAAAAAATTTGTGTGATATGAAATCCATGCGTCAGTAGGAACGTATGTTGAAAATTCCATTTTAAAATTTCCAGTACTGTCAAGTCTTACTTCAATCTCCTCTTGTTCAAAACCAATTCGGTTAATTGCCAAACTGATATTCGGTTCTTCCAAAATTGGATTGATTACTTTCCCTGTAACAACTGTTCTAATCGAGACATTAAAGTTTTCAACTTTTTTCTGATTTGAGCAAGAAATAAAAATCACGAAAGACGTGAGTAATAAAATAATGTGTCTCATTGATTAGTTTGCCTGTTTAGAATGAACAGATTTTGTTAGTCCGTATTGTCCAACTCTTTTTTGTTTGTCGTCTCTTTCGCTGTCCACGCAAATTGCGCCCAACGTTTGTGCATGAGCAGTGGCGGGGTGTTCGAAGCACTTCACTGTCCCACGACACGAAACGTAATTTAAAAAACTAAACTATAAATTTACACTGAACCCCGCCATTGCTTATGCATTTTGTTGGCAGCTGTGCACCAGTCCGCTTACTCATTCTCCTGTTCAATTTGTTCGAGTAAATTTTTACTGTCCTGAGAAATGAATAGTACCGTTTTACTCCATTTTGAAATCTCAATTGTCAAAGGGTCTGACTGTCTAATTAGCTTTTGTAAGTCGTCATAGATGTCAAGTTTTAATTTCAAAGGATTCTTTGTCAGCAAGAGTAATCCATCTTTTTCTTTCTTTAGTTCATAGTCAGTCGTCTTGAAACAAATTTTCTTGCCATTTTTTAAGTCAATATACTTTATCAAATTTCGCCAAGTCAACACGATGTAAAGAAGTACTATGAACGATAAAATAAATAGTCCGCGTTTTGCAAAACCGTCTGTCGGAGCTTTACCAAGTACATAAAGTTCTAAAGGCAAAAGTCCAACTAAAATAAGAATAGCAAGCACAAGAAGAGTCCCAAAAATTAATGTCAACTTGATGTCAACTGAAATTCTCTCTCGGTCGGCATTATTTAATTCGAGTTCTTCCATTAGTTATCGTATCTGTCCCGGTGCATTGCTGCCAACGCTTAGCTATAAGACGTATGCGTGTAAATACCTACATCCATATCCAGCACTGCTGACGAAATTTAACAGCACACACGTTAAGAACCTACGATAAAGCATATGTATTATAGTTCCCATGTAATAATCCCAGTCATTAAATTAGATATAAA
>JBDTTT010000102.1:0-20399 GCA_039930485.1 Chryseolinea sp. | reverse complement strand
GATAGGTTGAGTCCATCCGCTAGTCACTCCGGGTATCTGTACTTTTTCATTCAGTTCCGCAATGAGTTTTTCTTTCGTCATCCCATCACGCCATTCATCTTTTGGTTTTAAAATGATTATTGTCTCAATCATGCTTAAGGGGGCATTGTCGGTAGCCGTGTACGCTCTTCCTGCTTTTCCAAGCACATTGACTACTTCAGGGAATTCTTTGATAAGCCGATCTTGTAACTGAAGGATTCGTTTGATTTCAGAATTGGAAGCGTCAGGAAGTGTTACAGGCATAAAAAGAAGTGAGCCTTCATCCAATGGTGGCATAAATTCAGAGCCCATCCGCAACAAGAGCGGAATGCAAGCTAGACTTACTATAATGGCAATGGCTATTACAGTCTTTTTCCAATTGAGGCAAAACCGAAGCACCGGGCCGTACAGTCGAATAAAAAAATTGGAAATGACGTTGCGACTTTCCGGTCTAAGTTTTCCTTTCATTAGTGTTCGCAGCAGCATTGGCACAATAAAAAGTGCAACAATTGCGGAACCGATCATGGTAAAGGTTTTCGTGAGAACAAGGGGAGAAAATAATTTCTGCTCCTGACCTGTAAGGAATAAAATCGGAAAAAACGAAATTAGGGTAATGAGTATAGAATAGAACACAGCTCTACCAATCATACGCGATGATTTTTCGATGATGCTGATCCGTTGTTCCTCCGGAAGATCGCTGGTATTGCCAATGCGTTCCCTTTCCATTACTGATCTGATTGAGGTTTTATAACTGCCTGCGTAAGTTGGCGGTAAGCATTCTCCGTCATTACTATACCCGCATCAACCAGGTCACCAATGGCCAGCGCAACACCACCAAGTGACATGATGTTGAGGCTTATGCCAGCAAATCGAATAATCATGAAGGCAATGAGAATAGAAAGTGGAATGGTGATGATCGCTACCAGCGCACTCCGGAAATGAAAAATAAAAATCATCACCACAATAGACACGATGAGTATCTCCTCCCATAGCGCTTCTGATAGTGTTGCAACGGCTGCCTCAATTAAATCACTTCTGTCATAAGCAACTTTGAACTTTACTCCGGAAGGCAAGCCTGTTTCAACATCAACTATGCGTTCTTTTATTCTGTCAATAACTTCTTTAGCGTTCTCGCCATAGCGCATCACTACAATACCTCCAACCACTTCTCCATCACCGTTCTGCTCGGTTATACCCAATCGTAAGTCACTGCTCATCTGCACGGTGGCAACATCTGAAATTTTTACAGGGATGGATTTGTATGTTCCTAGTGAAATATTTTTGATGTCGTCAATACTTGTGATGTATCCCAGCCCCCTGATCATGTAGCTTGTTGAATTCATTTCGAAAATACTTCCGCCAACATCACGATTATTTCCTGTGATTGCCTTAGTCACATCCATCAGTGGAACGTTGAAATATACCAGCTTGTATGGATCGATGGTGACCTGATATTGTTTTTGAAAACCACCAAATGAAGCGACTTCACTAACTCCCTCTACTTTTTGAAGGGCGAACTTGACATACCAATCCTGTAAGGCACGTAACTCTCCAAGATTATAACCAGGGGCATCCAGTGTGTACCAGAAAACGTGTCCAACTCCTGTACCATCAGGACCAAGCGAGGGCGTTAATCCAGGAGGCAAAAACTTTTGCGCGTAGTTAAGTCGCTCCAGTACACGTGACCGTGCCCAATAGATGTCCACATCATCATTGAAAATGACAAAAACAAAACTCATCCCAAACATGGAAGCTGCCCGAATACTTTTAATTTCTGGCAAACCTTGAAGATTGGATACTAACGGATAGGTAACCTGATCCTCTATAATTTTCGGATTACGACCCATCCACTCTGTATAAATGATTACCTGATTTTCAGAAAGATCAGGGATAGCGTCAACGGGTGTTGTAAGTACGGCAAACACCCCACCGACTATGATCAAAAGTATCCCCAACCAAACAAAAAAGCGGTTGTGCATAGACCAAGAGATAATTTTTTCGATCATCATTCCTCACTCCGTTAAGAGCTTTTTAATACAATTCGTTGTCAGATTATCTTTATTAAAGCGATAAAATGTTTTGCCTTTTTTAATTTCTCTTTTTAGTACTCCGCTCTTTCTCATAATACCCAGATGTCGCGAAGTAATAGATTGCTCAAGGTGGAGGGTGCTATAAATATCTTTCACCATTATCTTATCGCAGCCGCAATTGCACATCAAGTGGAGAATGGCAAGTCGCTCTGGATGCGCAGTTGATTTTAAGGCTTCGGCCAAATCACTCCAATCAGTTTTTACTTCAGTTTTAATCATTTGTCGCATTCGGTATGCCAAATTGCAAATAGTTGCATAGCTGTAGAATGACTATAGTCAAGCGTAAAAGTGACTTTAATCATATCGCAGTTTTTTCAGAAGTAAATAGTTGCAATAAAGTTTGAACTCACCTAACTAGGAATGTAATATCAAGGCAAGCACATTCTGCTTCAGCAGAGGGAAATGCATAACCAAAAATGTTCGAGCCCCGGAAGTGTTGAGCTATCTTGTATATTAATACAGTGCCAATCAAACTACTCCTGGCAGAGTGATGATTACTTCCTTTTTGTTGTGGGCAACTGATTGCAAATCGTAGTTTCCCATCTCCCTTTTGATCTAGGGTTACACCGTTGCAAAACTGGTTTAAATCATTCACGTGTCTTTCCATACATTTGCAATTTGTGAGCCACTCCATATAGGCGTTAATTTGATTCACACCATTGTGTAATAATCTGAGATTGGGTATGTTAATGCAGAGTGGGGATAAATATGCCCGAATGAATAGGCGCTACAATAACTCAACAGAATCGTAGAATAGGATGTGGCAGTGTTTGAGACAATCTTATTCTCTGACTCTCTTGTCCACGTTTCGAGTTAAAACACAAATTTACATAACATTGATATGAGTCACTTGTAAACAAAAAAGCCCTTTATAAACGGGCTTTTTGAGATCTGCAAGTTATAGTTTTGTTAATGCTGGATATTTTCGTCTATCTCCTTAGCATCTTCATTCTCTGCGCTAAAGAAACAATGCAGGGCACAGCCATGGGATTTGTCTTTGTAGCCTGCCGCAACTTTGGCAACTTCCTTACCAGCAACTTTCACAAAACCGTCCGGATCGGTAGTCACAACATGTCCTTTCATTGATTTGAAACTTCCATCTTTCTGAATTTTACCGACCATCTTTCCACTGGCTGTCGAAACGTCTCCATGAGCGGAAATTACACCAATAACTTTTCCCGTCACATCGCAGACTTTACCATTTTTAATTGAGCCTAGTGCCTTACCATCGTCATCAACAACGGTTCCATCAGCTTGTAAGCGAGGATGCATACCACGATGCTTGGGAGGCATGTCCCGCTTCTCGGTTTCCTGCGCATGAACGAATGAAAATGCGAATACCATGAGCATTAACATTAACACAAATTTTGATTTCATAATTTTTCGCGTGTTTAATTAATAAGGATCAAAGGTGCAATGATACCCTGACCATCGGTTTGATATTTAACAGGCTAAATCATGACTTTTGTCAGGAATATCAGGGCCGCTTAAAACAAAAAAAGCTGACCCGAAGGGGATCAGCTTTCCAATAGCCATATCTCGAATCATAGCGCTTCTGCCCTGTATCCGGCCTTTTCTACGGCCTGGATCACTTTGGTCTTATCGTCTTCTCCGACCACAGTAAGAACTTTCTGAGGATTATTATAATCAACCTCCCAGTTGTCTTCACCTAGTGCCTCGTTGAGAAAGGGTGTTACCTTAGCAACACAGCCTGAACACTTTATTGTTGTTTTAAATTTTAGAGATTCCATATAATTAAACTTAGTTGTTCGATACTTTATAACCTGCACTTTCTATCGCCTGTACTACAGCGTCCTTTGTTAATCCATTGCTTAAATCAATTTCTGCCTTGGTTGGTGCAACAGACTTAACATTCGCACCGAGCGATTGCACTGCATTCGTCACCGTCATTTGGCAGTGGCTACTTTTCATATTCGGAATTGTCAAATTGATCGTTTCCATAATCTTGTTGTTTTTCATATACAAATAAACGAAGCAAAGGTTCAGAGAGGTTTATACAATAGCTAGGAAGGGTTATATAATTCATGGTTTATTAAGAGGACGGACGGCGACATTATCAGATATTGGAAATCCCTGGCAAAGTAGAATCTGGCCCTGCTTTAATTCGTCTTCGGTGAGAACGTGATTCCTGCGTAGCTTAACTTCACCGCTTAATAACAGGGACCTGCAAACACCACATTGTCCTTCCGTGCATGAATGCGCAAGGGCAATATTGTTAGCTAATGCTGCATGAAGAATTGACATTCCGGGTTCAACCGTAAGCAATTTCTCTTCATCTTTTAATTGAATAATTGTTTCCCGTTTAGCAAGACTCGCAAAATTGAATTCGGGTTCGGTCGATGGAATGAAGAAGTGTTCACCGAATATTTTGGACTTATCGATGCCCAAAGTTTGGAGGACACCTTCAACCAATTGCATAAAACTAAATGGTCCGCACACATAGTACTCGGATGGTGAGTCGCAATCAGCTGCTATTGATTTAACGAGCTTCTTAATAACAAGCTTCGATAATTTGTCTTTGTAGTAAACTGAAAAACCTTCCGGTACAGTTGATTCTTGTGTCAGGACATGATACACTTTAAAGCGATCGCTAAAATCAAACGCAAGCTGATCAAGCTGTTCTCTGAATATTATCCTATCGAACGACCTGTTTGAATAGATAAGGGATATTGATGATAAGGGCTCCTGATACAGCATTGCACGAATCATTGAAATGATTGGTGTGATACCACTGCCCGCAGCGAACATGACGAGGTTCCTTTTTTTGTCAGGTGCTGTCTGAATATAAAAATCGCCCGTAACCCCTTCTAGTTCTACAGAATCTGGTTGCCTTGCAATCAGCAAATTAGACAAGGCACCACCTTCCACGGCTCGCACAGTAATTGAAAGATCAGAGTCAATTAACGGTGCAGAGTTAAATGAATAGGTACGACTGAACAACTTATCATTGAACCTAAAATTGAAGATGCCGTGCTGACCTGGCTTATAAGTGAAGTTTGAATCAGGTTTTGTAAATGTAATAGTAACTGAATCCTCTGTTGACTTAGTAATATGTTTTATTTCAAGCTTCATAAATGCGGTTGTTTAAATCGCAATGGCGAAACATACTATAGCAATCCCAATACCGAATGCGAGTAGGAGAAGACGACTTAAGTTTTTCATTTTTGTGTATTTGTTGTCACAAAGCTACTTTCGTCTTTAGTAATCAGTGTTGCACTTTAGCGAGTAGGTTTTATATAGTTTACAACAAAAAAGTCCAGCGCATGCCGGACTTCAATGAGTTGAGGGAGTATGTGACTATATTTTCGCAGCCTTCAGCCTTAAACTATTTCCTACAACACTTACTGAACTCAGTGCCATTGCTGCACCAGCGATCATCGGATCAAGCAGGAATCCATTGATGGGATACAAGACCCCCGCTGCCAATGGAATTCCAATCACGTTGTAAACGAATGCCCAGAATAGATTCTGTTTTATTCCCCTTACGGTTTTACTGGACAAGTTGAGAGCTTTGGGAACAGATTGAAGATCCGAGGTAATAAGCGTCATTTTTGCAACATCCATTGCAATGTCAGAACCTTTTCCCATAGCAATGCTGACATCAGCTTGAGCGAGGGCATGCGAGTCGTTGATACCATCGCCAACCATCGCTACGATTTTACCCTCACTCTGAAGTTTTTTAACAAAGGCGGCCTTGTCAGATGGAAGCACTTCCGCTTTGTAATTTTTCAGTCCTACTTGTTTTGCGACAGCTCTTGCAGTTTGCTCATTGTCACCAGTAAGCATGTACACATCAATGCCTTTTCTTTGGAGTGTTTCAATCGCGTTTTTAGAAGTGGCTTTTATTTTGTCAGCAATTGCAATCACTGCCAGCGCACTTTTCTCATTGGAAAAATACACCACCGTCTTAGCTTCATCCTGAAGCTTAGTTGCCTCCTCAGTAATCTTTTCATTTATGACAATGCCATTTTCATCAAGTAATTTCTTGTTCCCAACATAATAGCTCACACCTGATGCTGTGCCCTTCACCCCACGAGCAGTTATACTTTCGAAGGTGTCAAGGTGAATCGCATTCACGGATTTAGTCTTTAAATTGGCAACCACTGCATCAGCAAGAGGATGTTCAGATAGCGATTCAAGTGAATATAGAATTTGCTTTAGCTGATTGGTACCTTGCTTTTCATCCGCCCAGACGAAATCCGTAACAACTGGTTTTCCTTCGGTTATTGTTCCAGTCTTATCAAGGATCACTGCATTTACTTTGTGAGCAAGTTCAAGACTCTCTGCATCCTTTATCAGAATGTTATTCTCAGCACCTTTGCCAACACCAACCATGATTGCAGTAGGAGTTGCAAGCCCAAGAGCGCAAGGACAAGCGATTACAAGGACAGTGACTGAGTTCAGCAATGCATGCGTGAAGGCATTATCACCACCAATGATCATCCATATAAGGAATGTGAGAATGGCAATCCCAATAACTATTGGGACGAAGATGCCAGCGATCTTATCAACCAGTTTCTGAACTGGTGCTTTGCTGCCTTGCGCCTGTTGAACCATCTTAATGATCTGTGCTAGGATGGTATCGCCACCAACCTTCTGCGCTTCAAACTGAAAGCTTCCTTTTTGATTAATGGTCCCAGCAAATACCTTTTCACCGTTTTTCTTTTCGACTGCAATGGGCTCGCCAGAGATCATACTTTCATCTACAAAAGACGAACCCTTAATTACAACACCGTCAACCGGGATCTTCTCGCCAGGACGCACAATGATTGTATTACTAACCTTGACTAACGCAATTGGTAGTTCCTGTTCGATACCATCTACAATAGCTCTGACTGTTTTTGGTTGAAGGCCCATAAGTTTCTTTATGGCTGATGAAGTATTTGACTTAGCCTTTTCTTCCAGCAGCTTGCCGAGTGAAATAAATGCAATGACGACTGCAGCAGCCTCGAAGTAAACGTGCGCATGCATTCCTCTGGAGTGCCAGAATTCTGGAAAGAATGTGTTGAATGTGCTGAAGAGAAATGCGATCCCTGTCGAAAGCGCTACAAGAGTATCCATGTTCGCTTTTCCATGTCGACCTTGCTTCCAGGCATTGATGAAGAAGTTTCTTCCAAAGTAGAAAACGACTGGTGCCGAAAGAATCATTGAGATGTATGAACCATATGGCATGTCCATGAAAAACATTCCTATAATCACGACTGGTAGTGCGAGGATCAAAGACCAAAGTGTTCTGTTCTTCACCGCTTCGAAATGTTTCCGTTGCGACTCTTCTTGCACTGCTTGTGGATCGTCAACATCTACGACAAGATCGTATCCAATTGACCTGACCGAGTTTTGAAGGTCAGAAGGTTTCGCCTGCGTAGGATCGTACTCAACGGAAGCCGTTTGATTGGCATAATTTACTGCTGCGTCTTTTACACCTGCCGTAGATTTTAACATGGATTCTACACTGACGGCACATGCTGCGCACGTCATTTCCAGCACGGGGAAGGTGTCTCGCAGATATTGACCTTTTTTTATTTTTCTTATTTCTAATTCAGTTACAGCCGACATATTTTTTATTTTTTTAAGTCCACTTGGTACTACAATTATACAAGTCAAGGATGCTTTTAGTTTTATACTTAACCCGCTTTGATTTACATGATTTCTGGGGGCACAGCCTTTATTTTCAAATAGCTGCTTATTGTTTTGAAGTCGAAGGGAATATTGAGCGAGTATGAAATGACAGCGACCAATATAAACATGGCTGAATGCATTAGCCATCGTGACAACATGCTAATTATGTGTTTACTCGTTAATGCAATTGCCTCCATATAGATTCTTTGATGCAATTAACGATTACCGATCAATGTATGATTGGTATTTTAGGCGGCAAGGTTTACAAGATTTAAAGATTCGCTGCCTGGCCCGCAACCTTCTTTTTTTCAGTCCTGATTGACTTAAAATGACTAGGAGAGAATCCAGTCAATTCTTTGAATTGCCTTGACAGGTGATTCAGGCTACCAAAACCTGTTATATAAGCAATTTCGGTTAACGTAAATTCTGTATATACCAATAACTCTTTTACTTTCTCAAGCCTCTTTGTGATAATGTATTGCTCCAGTGTGATGCCTTCCATCTTAGTGAACAATTCACTGATGGAATCATAATTCATATGAAGTCTGTCCGAGAGTAAGGTTGAGAACTTAAGTTTGGAATCATACTTCAAATTTTCTGAGAATACTTCGTTGATCAATTCTTTGACTTGGCTGACGGTGCGTAAGTACCGATTAGATGCCAATTCAAAACCATTTTCGCTGAGAAAATATGCTATTTGTTTAAGGCCATCCTTATCAAGATCTGAATTGATCGAAACCTTACCGAGACTGACTTTAGCTACATCATAGCCGAGATTTGTGATGCCTTCCTTAATCACTGACACGCACCGCTCACAAACCATTCCCTTAATTAATATTTCAAATGCCATACCTTTCTGTTTGTACTCCAAAGAACGTATGAATGGTGTTGAAAGAGTTTACACAATTGCCGGAAAGACTTACAGAGTTCTAAGATATCGAATCTAACGGCTTTCGATTTTGATCAATGTCTCTGGACTTCTTCATCTCAGATGGAGTGAACCCTGTAACCTTTTTAAACTGTGTGGATAAATGCGCAACGCTGCTGTATCCTAACCGGTCTGCAATTTCACTCAGGTTCAACTCATCATAAAAGAGCAGTTCCTTAACCTTTTCAATCTTCTGACGAATGATATATTGTTCAAGAGTAATACCTTCAACACCGGAAAAAAGGTTACTCAAATAGTTGTATTCATAGTGAAGTTCTTCGGACAGAACACTTGACCAGTTAAACCGGAGATCTACTTTATCGGCATGGTGGATCATTTGGATTACTTTGTTTTTCACCGACTCGATTAACCTGGCCTTGCGATCATCGATTCTTTCAAAACCAAGATTGATCAAGGCAGCATCCAGCTTATTTTGCTGGTCGTCACTCAATTCATTTTCCTCAATAGTGACTTCGCCCAACGACACTTTCCGGGGATGCAACCCCTGACGTTCCAATTCTTGCCTCACTACCATTACGCAGCGATTGCAAACCATGTTCTTGATATAAAGAGTTGCCATTGGTGTGCTAAGTTGATATTTAGGATGAATTTACGAGTTATAGAATACCCGAAAAAGTTTACATAATTCCGTTAGTAAACATCGAATGCGGACGAACTTACAAAAGACCGATCAATCCTCAACCAGGGCCGTCAAACCATGGCTTTCCAGTATATCCAAAAACTCCTTCAACATCCTATAACCCGATTGCTCTTTGTAGGGTAACTCATACAACGGCATGTCTAAAATGTCTTGCAGCGTCTTGAATCCGTTGGCCTTGGCCATGGCCTTAAACTCCTTGCTTACATCAAGATTCTTAATCGTCTTATGAAGGATCGGATGAGCTATTTCCTGTGTCATAGCATAATAGATTTGGGTTGTTTGAAGTGAAAAAACCGACAGGAATTTCCGTATCGTAAAAGTAAGCATCGCGCTTTTTCGAAAATTTTAAAATTATTTCTTATTGACAATGAGGCACTTAGCAGGTGTCCTAGGACAGTTGTGACTGTTTTTACATGGGGTTACAACCGTGATTTGAACCATAGATTTACAAAGCAGAACAAATCATGGCAACCAATATTATCACAACGGAAGACCTTCAGATTTTCAAAGCCGAGTTACTGGAAGCAATCGAGAAGTTGCTGTCACAACGGCAGGTAGGTCCAGTGCAACGCTGGCTTAAATCTCCACAGATCAGGAAGCTTTTGAACCTGTCGCCCGGCACCTTACAAAACCTGCGCATTAACGGTACGCTTCCCTACACAAAAATCGGAGGCGTAATCTTCTATGATTATGAAGACATCGAGCGAATCCTTCAGGAACGCAAACGCAATACGGAATCTTTCCTTTCAAAAAATCAACTACGAAGATCATGAAAATGGAACGTAAAAGCTTATCGCAATTTGAAGAGCTGCACGTTACACCGTGCGGTTTTCTGCACGGAGCAAGATGTACAAATGTTAACACATTTGGCATCTTGCCTCATCGCCTAGCGGCTCTTCGGGAACGAAGCCTCGGAACTCGGCTTCTGGTTTTTGCTAAAATCAACAAGGTATGAGTCAGCGAAAATACCAGAAGGAAGAGCCACTCAATCACCTGATTGGTGTAAGGGTATCGGAACCATTCTACAACAAACTGGAAGGGCTTCGTAAGAATTCCAACTGCCAGACACTAGGAGAATTTGCTCGGATGATTTTACAGAAAGAAGAAATCATCTGGTATCACAAAGATGCGTCATCTGAGAACACAACTGTCGAACTGACAGCGATCCGCAAGGAGCTTAAAGCCATTGGAACGAACATCAACCAAGTTACGCGCTACTTCAACGGAACCTCCATTCCAAGTCAAAAAATATTTGATGCTCTGAAGGTACTGGACGAATATAAAAAGGTGACGGTGCAAATAGATAGACTGTTAACAGTGCTCGATAAAGTCGTGGAGTAATGGTAGCGAAGGTGATCAGCGGAAAAGATATACAGGGTGCTCTGAACTACAACGAACAGAAAGTTATGGAAGGAAACGCAACATGCATACAGGCGAATCTTTTTAAGAAGGATGTTGACCAGTTAAACTTTTACGACAAGCTCAACAGGTTCGGGGATCTCAATGACCGTAACCGCAGGACCAAGACGAACACACTTCACATCTCGCTGAATTTTGATGTGACTGAAAAACTATCGGTTGATGACCTGAATAAGATTGCATCAGGCTATATGGATAAGATTGGTTTCGGTAATCAACCGTATCTGGTCTATGAGCATCGTGATGCTGCGCACCCGCATGTCCATATCGCGACAACGCTGATACAGGAGAATGGGAAGCGCATACCGATACACTACTTAGGAAAGAATCAGTCTGAAAAAGCAAGAAAAGAAATTGAATTGGAATTTGGATTGGTACAGGCGCAAAGTAAAAGCAGAGAACAGAAGGAAGTGATCGCACCGGTAGATGTGAAGAAAGCGGTCTATGGAAAATCAGAAACAAGGCGGAGCATTTCCAATATTGTTCGAATGGTGACAAGGTCATATAAGTACACTTCGCTTCCAGAACTCAACGCAATACTGCATCAGTATAACGTTCATGCAGACAGGGGAACAGAGAAGTCACAGATGTTTGCCAAACGTGGACTGATGTATAGTCTTATTGATGACCGACAGAAACGCGTAGGTATCCCCGTGAAAGCAAGTGCCATTCATGGCAAACCGACCCTTTCATTTTTGGAAAAACAGTTCAAACTCAATGAAGCGTTGAGGCAACCGTTCAAAGAGTCAGTGAGAAAGAAGATCGATAATAGCCTTCGTCACGATTCTATCACATCGAAGCAATTGTTCTCAGAGGCACTATCTAAGAAAAATGTAAAGGTTCTCTTCAGAACCAACGCGGAAGGCCGAACGTATGGGGTGACCTTTATTGATAACAACCTCCGCGTAGTCTTCAATGGAAGTGATTTGGGTAAGGCGTATGGGGCAAATGCCATTCTTGAAAAAATTTCTGCTAATGCGGATATCGTAAAACCATTTCGTCCCGGCTATACTAAAATATCACTTCCCCGTGATGAGAAGGAAGAAAAAAGCGATCCGTCAATTGTCGAAGTCATTTCCGATTTGGTGACAGCAAATGAAATAGACTTCAGTTCACCAGAGGCAGCATTAAAACTTCCACGAAGAAGAAAAAGAAGAAGGGGTTACAGCCTATAAATACAAACTGATATGCAAACGGGAGAAAACGAACAGGCGCTTCGAAAGATCATCGACCTGACCAGAATATGCAGCATGGTGCTGCTGACCATGCACGTTTATCACTATTGCCACCAGGCGTTGAGTGGATGGGGTTATACCCATTCCTTCATCGACCGGATCATGATCAATGCAGGAAGCACCGGTTTGTTTTCCTCGATCTGGACATCCAAACTATTGTCACTATTGCTACTGGTCGTATCGCTTGTGGGGGCACGTGGAAAAAAGGATGAACAGATTAGTCTGTCTTACTCGTTAGCTTCTATTCTTGCTGGATTGGGCGTGTTCCTGTTTGCTCATTTTCTTTTCGTTTTGAAAATGGAGGCTGGCATTCTCTGTGGCGTGTATATTGTGTTAATCCTTATTGGATATATGCTGATGCTCACTGGAGGTACATGGTTGAGCCGGTTGATCAAACTTCAGTTACGAAACGACATCTTCAATAAACGCAACGAATCCTTTCCGCAGGAAGAAAGACTTTTGGAGAATGAATACTCCATTAACTTGCCTGCACAATATATATTGAAAGACAAACCGCGCAGGAGCTGGATCAACTTCATCAATCCGTTCCGGGCATTATTGGTAATTGGTACACCGGGGGCGGGTAAGTCGTACTTCGTTATCCGTCACATCATCACACAGCATATTCGAAAAGGCTTTAGCATGTTCATCTATGATTTCAAGTTCGATGACCTGTCCATTATTGCTTATAACACCTTGCTCAAGTTCGGGCACCACTATTCAATTCCACCAAAGTTTTATGTAATTGATTTTGATAAAATATATCATCGGTGTAATCCGCTTGACCCCATCACGATGGAGGATATTACCGATGCCAGTGAATCCTCCCGCACGATCATGCTAGGATTGAATCGTGACTGGATCAAAAAGCAAGGAGACTTTTTTGTGGAGTCACCCATCAATTTCGTTACGGCAATCATCTGGTTCCTTCGGAAATATGAGAAAGGAAAGTATTGCACCCTTCCGCATGTCATTGAGCTTATGCAGCTGGAGTATAAGATACTCTTTCCACTCTTGCGCACCGAACCTGAAATAGACGTACTCATTAATCCATTTGAATCAGCCTATAAACATTCTGCGTGGGAACAACTGGAGGGACAGATTGCCTCAGCCAAGATCGGTATGGCGCGATTGTCTTCTCCTCAGTTATACTACGTGCTGTCGGGAAATGACTTTACACTTGATATTAATAATCCAGATGCACCGAAGGTGGTCTGCATGGGTAACAACCCACAGAAGCAGCAAATCTTCGGAGCAGTATTGTCGCTATATATCTCACGCGTGATCAAACTTGTGAACAAGAAAGGCAAGATGAAGAGCAGCCTGATCTTCGATGAATTCCCTACGGTTTACTTTAACAACATTGACAGCCTGATTGCAACGGCACGGTCAAACAAAGTTGCTACCACACTCGCTGTACAAGACTACTCACAACTCAAAAAGGATTACGGTCGTGATCAGGCTGAGGTGATTATGAATATTGTTGGCAATGTGATCTCCGGACAAGTGGTGGGTGATACCGCGAAATTTTTATCAGAACGATTTGGCAAGATCGTGCAGGAGCGGGAAAGCGTTTCCATCAACCGTACCGATACATCGATAAGCAGATCAACACAATTGGAGGCCGCCATTCCGCCATCGAAGATTGCTTCCCTTTCCTCAGGAGAATTTGTAGGAATGGTGGCCGATGATCCCGAGCAGAAGATAGCGCTCAAAGTTTTTCATGGAGAGATACTCAACGATCATGCTGCATTGAAAGAAGAAGAGAAGAACTACCAGCCCATTCCGGCTGTCCGCACAGCCAATCATGACGAGATACAAAAATGTTATCAACGAATTAAAGAAGACATCCGCTACATCATTGAAGATCGTTTGCCGGATGTCGCTTAAACATTAAATATTATGAGTATGAATATCACAACATTTTCCGAAGGCTTGCAAAAGCGCATGAAAGAAATCGAGGCTGCCGGATCGGATGACCTGGTAGCGATGGGAAAAGCATTATCGACCATGCGTGAAATATTGTCCGAGTTGAAGCAATTCACAGTACGCTACAAATTCGAGAACGACCAGGAAGAGGTCCGGTTTTTCAAGGAGATTAAGCCTGTGCTGCTCAGCCAGTACTATTATTACAAGAAGAAGTTTGAAGTACTCCTGTTTGATTCCTTTCGTGATCGAAAGAGTCGCATGGAGAATTATTTCAGGATCATGCGCAAACTTCAGCAGTTCGCGTACAAACACCAGGCCTTCTATGAATATTGCATGTCCGGAGCATCTTATCTCGACATTCAGTACTTCACGCGGCACACTGCACGTTATATGCCGGTTGGCACCGATGATACGTTCTCCACAGTGTATGACGTAAAGTTTGCAAAGATTCTGTCGCACACGCTAATAAAGGATTATATTCTTGAGGCGATCAGGCAAACTGAAAACTCAACAACTGATTCCGCTTTGCATCCATTGCAATGGACAAGTCAAAAAGTAGCATTGGTAGAGTTGATCTATGCGTTACATGCTACGGGTGTGTTTAACTATGGGAAGGTTGATGTCAAGCAGATTGTAAACGCTTTCGAAGAAATGTTTTCAGTTGATCTTGGAAATTATGCGAGGGTGTTTTCAGAGATAAGGATTCGGAAAAGCGGGCAAACCAACTTTCTTGATCATTTAAAGGAAAGGTTGTTATTAACAGCTCTTGAATAAGATTCACAATTTCAAGTACTTACAAAATTTAGTTTTACTATATTTCAGGAATTTCGCCAGTAATTAGAAATGAAACCTTGAAAAGAATCACCTCTATACTGCTATTGCTAGTGTTCCTATTCAACGCCATAGGGTATTATGGCCTTATTTTTATACTTAGGCATCAACTCAACCGTGAGTTCACAAAAAAACTGGATGCAGAAGAGTATCCAGGAAGTGAAACCATGATTGTAAAAATTCCTTACACATTACCATACCAGGTAAATTTTGATGGCTACGAGCGAGTAGATGGGGAATTTGAATGCGAGGGTGAACTTTATAAACTCGTGAAGCAAAAGTGGGTAAATGATACCCTTTTTATAGTCCTCATCAAGGACAGCCATCAGACGAAATTAAATAAATCGCTAGCTGCTTTTGTGAAGGCAAGCAACGATACTCCGATCCCAAAATCAACTTCAAAACTGATTGAACATTTAGAAAAACACTATCTGTGCAGCACAAACCAAATTCAAATTGTTTCTATTGGATGGTGTAGAAAATTCTCTTTCCATATTCACAAGCCAACCTTCACCGCATATTACCCACCTTTACTTTCACCGCCACCGGAATTTGCGTTCATACTCTAGCAGAGGATGCCTTCATCTTTATTTTAAACTGAATTCATTTTCAAGTCATGAAGATGAATATATGACTTTCTTAAAGGATTAACCTATTAAACTTATTTACTATGATTTATACTTCTAAGTATAAAATGGTGCTTGTTGCACTAACCCTAGCATCTACCTATACACACGCCCAAAATGAAGACAAGTCAGATTCCTTGTCAACGAAAGTACTTGAGCAAATAACCATAATTGGACAACTAGACAGGCCTTATTTGTCAGACGTGAAAGACATGATCGTATATTCCGGCAAAAAGACAAATGTGATCAACTTGAATACTGGGGACGCCAATCTTCCTCAAAATTTAGGGAGAATGGTTTTTGCAAAAATACCTGGGGTTAATTTGTGGGACATGGATGGCGCAGGTACACAAATGAATATTGGCAGTCGGGGAACAGACGCACACAGGTCTATTGAAATGAACATGCGCCAAAACGGCTACAATACAAATTCTGATATGTTTGGCTATCCAGAGAACCACTACTCGGTGCCAATGCAGGCTGTAAGTCAGATTCAATTTTTGCGAGGCTCGGCTGCATTACAATTTGGAAGCCAATTTGGTGGCATGATGAATTATGTCATAAAGGAGGGGGACCCATCCAAAATATTTACCTTTGAAAGCGAACAAACCGTTGGTTCCTTTAATTTATTCAATTCCTTCAATGCTATAGGAGGAACTAAGGGAAAAATAAATTACTATGCCTATTATGATAATCGACACGCAGATGGCTGGCGACCCAATGGCACTTATCAATACAAAGCCTATTACGCTAATATAAAATTTGCGTTCTCTCAAAAAGGCAATATCTCTTTTCAATTTTCACGCACGGACACAAGGCAACAAATCGCGGGAGGTTTAACGGATGAACAATTTCATCAGAATGCTCGGCAATCAAATCGGTCCAGGAATTATTTTGTCCCAATAATAAATATACCAGCAATCATTTTTAACTATGAGTTATCCAAAAAAACCAATATCCAAATTGTAACCAATGGAATCTGGGGAGAAAGAAGCAGCGTTCAATTTATCAATACTCCAAATGTAAATGATAGCATTAATGGTAATCTGGGAACTTACAATCCCCGTCAAGTAGACCGTGACTTCTACAATGGTTTTACAATAGAAGCTCGTATTTTACATAGATACCAAATTAAGAAAGGAACGGGCACGTTGGCCGGAGGCATCAGGTATTTTAATCAAAAGACGCAGCGCAAACAAAAAGGGGAAGGAACAACCGGAAATGATAATGACATGAGCCTGACTTCACCTTATAGCATCGTTTTACAATTCCGTACGATTAATTATGCAGTGTTTATCGAGAATATTTTTCAGCTAAGTAAAAAGATTTCAATTACTCCAGGCTTTCGCTATGAAGTTATAAGTTCACAACTTACAGGCGTTATCAATAATGGTTCATTTCCAGTTTCCTATAATGGGGATAGGACATTTCCACTGTTTGGCTTAGGACTTCAGTTTCAGGCGACAACTTCAACTCAACTTTACGGAAACATCTCGCAGGCTTACCGACCCTATTTATATGCGAACGTTACCCCGGCAGATCAAATTGGTATCATTGATCCAAATCTAAAGGACAGCAAGGGCTACGATATCGATCTCGGGTATCGCGGACACATGCATGATCTACTAAGCTTTGACATCAATGCCTTTTATCTTTTTTATGGAGACAAGGTTGGAAAGGTTACTGAAAAGGACAGCAATAATTCCAGTTATCAATTAACAACCAATATTGGTAACTCCGTTGCGAAGGGGTTTGAATTGTACTTCAATGTTTCCCTGTGGAGGGCAATGGGTGGCAACACAAAAAATACTGATCTAAGATTTTTCAATTCACTAGCTTATACTCATGCGCGATATACAAGTGGTACGGTCAGTAACAATATTGATAATATTTCTCTGGTCGGAAACCAAGTGGAAGGTGTTCCCGATTGGCTTGAGCGATTCGGGATTGAATTTCGTTACAAGAAAATATCTACAACTTTTCTGGCAAATTACGTGAGCCATCAATTTAACGATGCCAACAATACGCAATTTTCATCCGCCGGAGTAGTAGGCTATACTCCCTCTTATACTTTGTTTGATTGGGCATTAGACTGGAAGTTTTTAGAACAATTTCACATATCCACTGGGGTTAATAACATCATGGATGTCCGCTACTTCAGTCGAAGAATTAATATGTATCCTGGTCCAGGCATCTTACCTGGAGAAGGAAGGTCGTTTTACCTTACGGTTGGATTCAAAATGTAATCAATATGACCTAGTTTAGATTGAGTTTCTAATTTGGTAATGAGCGTGTAAATTATCTTTTAATACGAAGGTCCTGCTGATATATTTGTAAATACTTAAAGCCTGGATCTTCGTATTTATTTTCCATTGTAGTAACATACGTAAGGTCGTTTCGGCATAATAATTCAAAAGCACTTTACTACATATTTCCTAAATTAAATTCGCTGATGGCTATGCTTTGCGCTTCCATTGCTATCAACCTATTCAATCTCACCAATCCATTCGGGTTGTCTAACCACCGTCTCTTCGACTTGGTATCTTAAGAATTTCATAGTGAATTTTCTTTTACAGGATAAAGATTCCCGTCTAGGATATCACACTGCGATACTATTAGCTATCACAATTCTGGCAGAATTGTGAACATTCTATTCCAAGTCATTCCAGATTGCAAGTAGATGATTAAAGCAAATCAATATGATTGATCCAGAAAAAGACATATCAAACCTCGACTTGCCTATAGCTCAGGTGATTCGACAAGCGTTGTCTGATTTGTTAGCGGCTCAAAAGAAAGAACTTTTGCTACCTACTTCGGAGAACGACTTCATATCACATCGGGTAGATATATATCTCCAGTCGCTAGAGACAGCCATGCATGCTGGCTTTGATGAAGTCGGTGCAAAAGAAATTGCGTTGAAAGATTGTCTTCACGATTTGATTCAGAACGATGGAGAAGTTCTCGAAACGTGAGGCATACCGGAACGGCCTGGCACTGCTTGAGACGATTCTTCACCCTGAAAAGACAAATGATCCCATTCATTCAGGTGAAAATTCTTTTCATGGATTTGGTGCACTGAAAGAATTACTTCTGCCATTGGATAATCTATCCGCGTGGAATAACGAAGACCTGCGTTATGAAAAGGAAGTACGCCAGTTTCATGAGCTTTTGCAGCAGCATTTTAATGGTACGTACAAAAATGCTCTGGCCAGTATAAAGAACAGCATACTGTCTTCATTTTATACACCAGAGTTTATCATCCAGCCCATTGTTGAGTCGCTGAAGCAAACCAATGTGCAGATAAAATCAATACTGGAACCGGCTGCAGGGACGGGCAACTTTGTTCGCGAATTGAAAAGACATTTTCCTGACGCATCAATTACTGCCATTGAAAAAGATGACACAACTTTCAAAGCCCTAAAGGCAGTGCATCCGGATGTCGAAGCCATTCACTCCGGCTATGAGAACTTCAGGAACCGAAGTTATGACCTGGTGATCAGTAACATTCCGTTTGGCAACGTAAATGTGTTTGACGATGTGATGTTTCGTGAGGCGGTTCCAGCCAAGATCAAAGCCACTACACGTATTCATAACTACTACTTTGTAAAGTCTCTTGACAATTTGAGAGAAGGTGGCACTCTTGCTTTCATCGCTCCATCGGGTGTTATGGATAGTCCAGGCAATAAGGAAGTGCGGGAGTACCTGATGAAAACAGCTAACCTGCTTTCATCAATCAGACTTCCAAATACTGCATTTGAACAAGCAGGTACTTACCCGGTCACCGACATCATTCTGTTGCAAAAGAATACCCGAAAGAAAAATCTTTCGTCTGCTGAGAAACAATTTACGACATCCGAAAAAGCTGAGGTGTTGAATGACAAAGGAGATTCCGTGTCGGTGGACATCAACGGATACTACCTGGAGAACCGTAGTCACGTACTGGGTACGCTCAAGGCGGGAGGACAATACGATGGAAGGTCACTGGATGTTCATCCACTTGAAGATGCTTCATCGGAGACAATCCGAAAAGGCATAGCAGATATTCTTTCCAGGCATGAAGTAAAGCAGCAGACGCAACCAGCCGCGCCTTCGGCTGCAGTTGATGTTTCGGATTCATTGAATGTTTTGCCCCGCGATTTTCCCGATTATGAATTGTTGAAGCGAGGCAATCTCATCGTTCACAAAGGCAAAGTTGGAACAATAGACTTCGAGGCAACTGAAAAAGTTGTTCAGCCACAACCCATTGTAAAAGATGTTGACCGCACGTTTCTCTTTGTTGGTCTGCGCAACACGCTGAACAAACTCATCCAGGCGGAACTGGATGGCAACAGCATGGAGATGAGGAAGCAGCGAGGTGAACTCAATGCCCGGTATGATCTCTTTGTGTTCCGTTATGGAAATCTGAATCATCCGTCAAACAAGAAATTGATTTTACTGGATGCGGAAGGCTTCAAAATACTTTCATTGGAGAGACTTCAGGGAAAGTCATATTCCAAAGCAGACATCTTTGAAAAGCAGATCAACAATGTTGAACGCGTTCATGAGAAACCGGCATCGCTTAAAGATGCCATTCTGCTTTCGTTAAATGCCCGCAATGGCGTGGACATTGATTTCATCAGCTTACTACTGGAACAGGATAAGCGTTCGGTGATTCGGGAAGGATTAGATGCAGAATTACTGTTTCGAAATCCGGAAGACAAAGCAGATGGTTCATACGTCACGCGTGATGAATTTCTTAGCGGCAACGTGGTTCGCAAGATAGAATTGTTGGAAGAACTTGATAAGACAGGTCTTGCCAATGAAACGAATCTCTCACAAAAGGATATCGATCTTCACCTCGAACGGCTGCATGAAGTTCGTCCTCCTTTCCTGAAACGCGAACTGATCGACATCAACATCGGTGAGCGGTGGATTCCGATGGACATCTATGAAAGCTTTGCCGAACATCTTTTTAAACAACCTACGGAGATCAAGTACATGGGCTCCTCGGATATGTTCCTGGTGAACGTGAAGGGATATTCC